>CALHGI010000309.1 GCA_938029995.1 uncultured cyanobacterium
TAGGGGGATGCTGGCAGCCTTACCGTAAGTGCACAAAACCTGATTATGGTTGACTCCGGCCTGGCATCAGATACCCTTGACACATCTGATGCGGGCACGCTCACCGTTAGGGCCGACAGCATTATGATGAGTAATTCTCGGCTGACCAGTTCGGCCCAGGAGAATAGCACAGGTAATTCTGGCACAGTCAATGTCATGGCCGGGAGCATTGTCCTTGACGAAAGTTTGATTCGAACAACGGTCAAAAATACGGATAGCAATGCCGATAGCGGTCAAATTAATGTTCAAACCGATACCATTGTGTTGCGAGAGCTAGAGGATGAAGGGCGTCGTTCATCGATTGAATCTCAAAATCTGGGTGACGGTAGTTCCGGCGATATTAGGATTGCTGCTAGGGACATTGACGTGGAGGGCGGACTAATTTCTACGGCTAAATTTGGCCGTGGAGAGGGCAGTCATCTGGATATTGAAGTTGGTGAACTCACCATTACCCATGGCGGCAGCATCTTTTCTGCCAATGGAACGGGGGCGACCGGATCTGGCAACAATGTAGATCTTGTGGCTGGGCGTATTCTTTTGGATGAAGGAAGTTCTATCACCGTATCCACGGGAGGGGAAGGTGTGGGTGGCCTTTTGCAGGTCACAGCTAATACCTTGGATGTGTTGGGTGGTGCGCAAATCAGCTCGTCTAGCTTGGAAGAAATTGGGTTTACAGTACAACAGAAATTTGCGTTCGCTGGCCAGGAGGCGAGTACCTTGGATCTGGTGACGCCCACGTTGTCGGACGGTACCCAATACGGCAATGCTGGCAGTATCGCAATTAATGCAAACACTATCAACGTTCAAGGCGCTGATCCTGACGGGAATACCAGTCGGATTACTGCCTTTTCTCAAACCAATGGCAATGCCGGTTCCATTGATATTGAAGCCAATGCTGTCAATGTGCGAGATCGGGGTGAACTGACGGTGAGTGGCACCAATGATGGCAGTGCTGGCAACTTAACTATCACGGCAGGGTCTCTCCTCCTTAGTAACCAGGCCAGTCTGCGAGCAGAGACCGCTGCTGGGGACCAGGGCAACATTGACCTTTCAACAGACCGCTATGTTGTGCTCAACCGTGGTAGCCAAATCACGACCAATGCCACCAGCATAGCGACGGGGGGGAATATTAGTATTACCACGCCAATATTGTTGGGTAACGCGAATAGCGACATTACCGCCAATGCAGTTCAGGGTAATGGCGGTAACATTAATATTGCCACCCAAGGTTTACTTGGCTTGGAATTGCGGGATCGGCTCACCGTTGATAATGACATCACCGCCAGTTCCGATTTTGGTCTTGAGGGGTCGGTCACCATCCAACCCCTAGCGTTGAATCCAGAGTCTGGACTAACGACCCTGCCCAATGATGTGGTCGACCCCAGCAATCAAATTGTGGCGGGCTGTGTGGCGGATACTGCTGCCAACTTTGTGGCGACCGGACGCGGTGGTGTGCCCAGTGATCCTAGCCAAACTGTTTTGGAAGATGTTTTGCTCCAGGCTTTTGAAACCAGCCCTACCGGTGAAGGGATTAAGTCTCATGGTGTAGTGGTGGACTCTAATTCTTCACCACCGGCGGCAGCGCCCCCTGCTTTGGTGGAAGCGACAGTTTGGGGGCATAACGCCCAAGGGGAAGTCATGCTGATGGCCCCAGGGACAGCCGCCGCCTCAACCCCGGCTTGCTTGAGGGGTGCCTAGCCATGGGATCTATCGTCGGCGTCTGGAGAAGACTTTTTTTGGCGGATAGGTGGTTAAAGCCCACGGCCTATTTTGTCTTGGGCCTTTTGGTTTGTGGGGCTGTGGTGCTAAACCAGTTGGTTGCTAAACCGGCGGTTGCCCAAACGGGGTCAGCCATCATCTCTCCAGACCTAGCCTCTTTGGAGCAGGGAAAACACTATTACGATGGGGGCCAGTTTAACGCGGCTATTGATCAATGGCGGCAGGCGGTGCAAGCACCGTCCCCATCGCAACAGGCCATTGCCCATAATTATTTGGCTATTGGTTACCAGGCTTTAGGACAATGGGATGCGGCCCTGGCGGAAATTGAACAGGCCATGGCTCGATTAGAAACGCTGGATGCCGATTCTGGGCAGGTACGGTTCCTTCGGGCCCAGGTGCTGAATACCCAAGGTAGTTTGCAACTGCAAATGGGTCAAGCGGAGGCGGCCCTGGCAACTTGGCAACAGGCGGAACGCATTTACCGACAGCAACGTGCGACGCAGCCCCTGGTGCGTACTCAAATTAACCAAGCCCAGGCCCTGCGAAGTCTGGGGTACTATCGGCGGGCGCGCCAACAGCTAGAACAGCTGACGGGGGATTTGGCTAGGTTGGAACCGTCCTGGCTACGGGTGCGATCGCAACATAGCCTTGGGGTAACCCTACGGGCCGTGGGAGACCTGGCCGAGGCCCAAACCCTCCTAACCCAGGCCATCGATATGGCCCAAACCCTACCCGCCGATGCCCAGGCCATGGCGGCCCTGCGGCTCAGCCTGGCCAAAACCCAAGCTGCCCTGGGGGACCATGACGCAGCATTGGCCCTGAGCCAAAACCTGGTGCACCAGGGTAGCGATCGCACCCAACTGGAGGCCACCCTATTACAGTTCAGCCTGTGGCAGCAGCAACACCAGTGGACCACTATTCTCCAGGCCCTGCCAGATTTAGAGCAGCGGTTGCAGGCCCAGCCCCCCAGCCGTTGGGGCGTATATGCCCAGGTGAATGGGGCCAGTGTTGCGATCGCAGCCGCCCAAGCCACCCATAACTCAGGCCACCTCACCGCCACCGCCCAACTCCTGGCCCAGGCGGTCCACAATGCCGACGACCTCGGCGATGGCCGGGCCAAGTCCTATGCCATCGGTCAGCTAGGGCACCTCTACGAAACTGCCGATCGCTGGTCAGAGGCCCATGACCTCACCCAGCAGGCCCTGCATCTGGCCCAGCAAAACCAGGCCCTAGACATGGCCGCCAAGTGGCAATGGCAGCAGGGACGACTATGGGTGGCCCAGGGGCAGCCAGACCAGGCCATCCCCGCCTACACAGCAGCGGTCAACGCCCTAGAAGCCATCCAACAAGACCTGGTGACCATCAACCCAGAAGTCCAATTCTCCTTCCGGGAGCAGGTGGAACCCGTCTATCGCCAGCTGGTGAACCTATTACTCACGGACGTGGACCAGCAACCGGCCCAACAACAGCAACAGCATCTGGTCCAAGCCAGAGACGTCATCGAGTCATTCCAACTGGCGGAGCTCCAAAACTATTTTCGAGAGGCCTGCCTCACCTACCAAACCCGCCCCATTGAACAAATTGACCCCCAGGCCACCATTATCTACCCCATTCTGTTGAACGATCGTCTGGACGTCATTGCCTCGCTGCCTGGTCAGCCCCTAAGGCACTACAGCACCCATCTATCGAAAAGTGAACAACAACAATTTTTTGAAACGATTCTCTTTCACCTCCATCCCAGTCAAACCCCAACAGCCAGCTTACCCCTAGCCCAGAATCTCTATGACTGGCTGGTGCGCCCCATTGAAGAGAACCTGGAAAACCAAAACATTACCACCCTAGTATTTGTGCCCGACAGGTTTCTACGCAGCCTGCCCATGGCCATTTTGCACGACGGGCAACAATACCTCATAGACAAATACCAAATCTCCTTGACACCTGGGATGCAACTGCTCAACTCCCAACCCTTTGAAACCGCCAGCTCCCTCCATGCGTTTTCCGCCGGACTCACCAAGGCACGGGATGGCTTTTCCGCCCTGCCAGCCGTTGCAAAGGAACTGACCTACATCGGCAGTCTGATGGACACCCAAAATTTACTCGACGAAGACTTTACCAAAGCTAAGTTCTTTGACACCATCCACAAAACCTCCGCCCAAATTGTCCACCTTGCCACCCACGGGCAGTTTAGCTCTTCTCCAGAAGAAACATTTTTAGTCGCCTGGGACCAACGCATTAATCTGCGAGATCTCAATCAGTTATTTCCCACCGGAAATCGTAAGCCAATTGAACTCCTCGTCCTAAGCGCCTGTCAAACCGCTAGTGGCGACGAACGAGCGGCCCTGGGCATGGCCGGGATGGCCGTTCGTTCAGGGGCCCGGACGACCCTGGCCACCCTATGGACCGCCGATGATGAAGCCACGGCCCAGCTAATGAAAACCTTCTACCAACTACTCACCGAGGAAAATCTACCCCGGGCCCAGGCACTGCAGCAGGCACAACTCTCTCTGCGCAATGATCCCACCTTTAGCCATCCCTATTACTGGGCTCCGTTTGTGATGGTGGGCAACTGGCAGTAGGCGATTGGTCGTTGCCTAAGGGTAGTCAGCGACTACCCTTAGATTCC
>CALHGI010000310.1 GCA_938029995.1 uncultured cyanobacterium
CCCTGCTGCTGAACCTGTTCGAATAGGGCTAGGGGGGATTCTGGCTGACTCAGGTCGCAGCTAACGATGTGGACCTGCCCATGGTGGGCCTGGGTTAGGGCCGATTGAATCCGCTGCAGTTTATCGGTGCTGCGGGCGACCAAAATCAGATCATATTCGTGGGTGGCAAAAATCTTAGCCAGTTCGTACCCAATGCCACCGGAGGCACCCGTAACCAATGCCGTTTTTACCATGATGGTTTAACTCTACTTCCGCTCCTACCTTATCTCCATAGCAAAGGTCTGGAGCAAAGGTCTGGAGCAAAGGTCTGGATGCACTGGAACATTGGCCCGCTAGGTTAGCTAGTTTCATGAAGGGCATCCAGGGCCATCAGCTGTCTTGATCCACCCGATTGACTCACCCATATTACGGCCAACCGATCCAACCATGCGGGTTCTCTTCCCTAGGCTCCACCGATGGCGGGTTTGAGCTTCGGCAAGCCCTAATGTTCGGTAGGGTTCTCTCCCCTGGGTGGACTTAAACCCTTACGGCATCATGGTGAATGTAAGGCAAGCAAAGAGATTCAGCGAACAGGCAACATTCTCTTCATTGCCACAACAACACAATCGCGAACTGAGGAAACAAAACATGATCGTACGTTATTGGCAGCCGTTTCAAGAAATCGAAACCATTAGACAACAGCTGGATACCATTTTTGAAGATCTCACCCCGACGACAACCACAGACTGGGCCCCCGCCGTGGATTTGGTGGATGCTGGAGACAGTTATGTCCTAGAAGTGGTGCTCCCCGGTCTCAAGGCTGAGGATATTGATATCGAAGCTAGCCGTAAAAGCATCACCCTTTCTGGTGAGCAGGCGGCGGTGGAGTATGGCGACGATAAAACCGTTCTCCGCCGTGAGCGTCGCTACGGTAACTTCCGCCGCGTGGTAAATCTTCCCGTCGTTGTTGACCATGAGCAGGTGAGGGCTGATTATGCCAACGGCATCCTCACGCTCCATGTGCCCAAGGCGGCTGAGGTGATTAACCAGGTGGTTAAGGTCAACGTGGCTGACACCCCTGCTGGTTAAACTCTGCGGGCAGGGAGCGCAAGGGAGCGCATTAGTTGGGAATACCTAATCTGCTCCTTTGCTTCCTTTGACTCTCCTCGAATTCTCTTATTCTCCTAGTTTGGCCCACGGCGGCAGGTATATCCTGCCGCTTTTTTTGCTGTTTTATGGCAGCCATGGGGGCTGGTGCATCGGGTGTCAGGGCAGTCCCCATGGCGGCCCTGACGGGGGGTGTCATGGGGGCAAAATCACTGTCCGCTGGTGGCTGTTGGCGTTTAAGCTGGGTATTACATCCACGTTAGTAAACTTTTTTAGCAAATCGACGGCTATGAGCAGTCCAGATCTGACCGACGGTTACCCGGCTCCAGCCGATCGTGCCATCCCTAAAATAGGCCTATTGACCATGCTGCGCCTCGGCGTTTTTAACATGGGCTTGGGCATCATGTCATTGCTCACCCTGGGGGTGCTCAATCGGGTCATGATTGATGAGCTCAAGGTGCCAGCCTTGGTGGCGGCGGGTGCGATCGCAGTGCACCAGTTTATGGCCCCGGCTCGGGTGTGGATTGGCCAAATGTCTGACTCTAAACCCCTGCTGGGCTACCACCGTAGCGGCTACATTTGGCTCGGCATTGTTTCCATGGCCGTCATGGCCTTCACCGCAGTGCAAGTCGTCTGGCAAATTGGCAGTCGGGTAGAAACAGCGGGCTGGACCAGTGATGTGTATCCTTGGGTCGGATTGCTTGCCTTTATATTTGCCCTCTATGGTTTAGCGTTAGCGTCCACATCCACTCCCTTCACGGCGTTACTGGTGGATGTATCCGATGAAGAAACCCAACCCAAGCTGGTGGGCATTGGTTGGGGCATGCTGATGGTGGGCATTGTCGCTGGTGTGATCATCACCACCATTGTGCTCAAGTCCCTGGGGGATACCCCCACTTTGGATGAGCTGCGCAGTTCCATCAACCGACTGTTTATCATTGCCCCGTCCATTGTGTGTGGCATCGCTATTCTCAGTACCTTTGGCATTGAGAAAAAATATTCACGACTCCAGGAACGCACCCGCCAGCGCGACGACCAGATTACCTTTAGGGCGGCATTAAAGGTGCTGACCGCTAGCCGCCAAACAGGGCTATTCTTTCTGTTTTTGTTAGTTCTCAGCCTCAGCCTGTTTATGCAGGATGCGGTGTTAGAACCCTATGGTGGCCAGATTTTTGATATGGCCATTGCTGAAACCACGAAGCTGAATGCGTACTTTGGCATGGGCACCCTGTTTGGCATTGTGGCCACGGGCTTTTTTCTGGCGCCCAAGCTGGGTAAAAAACGCACCATTAAACTGGGCTGTCTATGGGCTGCCGCTTGCCTGATTTTGCTCATTGTCTTTGGGGCCACCGGCGATCCAAAGCAACTGATGTTAGGGGTGGGCCTTTTTGGTCTCGCATCGGGCGTCCTCACCACCGGTTCGATTCTGCTGATGTTGGATCTAACGGTGGCAGAAGTTGCGGGCACCTTTATTGGTGCATGGGGGTTGGCCCAGGCCATTGCCCGAGGCACAGCAACGGTCCTAGGGGGTAGTTTACTGTCCTTGGGTAAAGGCATTGTGGAAACCATGGCCGGTGGTCCCGTGCCCGATTCCCAGCTACTGCCGGCCTATGGTTTGGTGTTTGCCACCCAGGCAGTCGGTATGCTGGTTGCGGTGGCAATTGTGAGTCGGGTGAATATTCGTGAGTTTCAGACGACCGCGAAAGATGCGATCGCAACCGCCCTAGAAAGTGATATGGACTAACCCCATGACCCCAGATTGGCAACATATTCTCACCGTCGCCGAAACTGCGACCACCGTAGTCGGAGCCCAGCTACTCCAAGATTTTGGCAAGGCCACCGCCGAAGAAAAAGCAGACGGCAGTCTTGTCACCCAGTCAGACAAATGGGCCGACGGTGAACTGCGGCGACGATTACAAAAAGAGTTGCCAACCCACGGCGTACTCAGTGAAGAAGACAGCCATATTTTCCCAGCCCAGGATTTCTGCTGGATTATTGACCCCATCGACGGCACCACCAATTTCACCCGTGGCGTTCCCCTGTGGGGGATCTCCCTAGGCCTGCTATATAAGGGCACGCCAGTTTTTGGCCATGTGTACATGCCCACCCTAGACCAGCGGTTTCATGGATTTTACATGGGGAGTTCCGGCCTAGACGGCCCTAGTGGTGCCTTTCTCGATGGTGTCCCGATCCACACATCGTCCGACGCTGCCGCAGGCAGTCAGTTCTTTAGCCTCTGCGCCCGTAGCCTCAAGGTGTTACACAACCCCTTTCCCTGCAAAATTCGCATGCTGGGGGTGGCCACCTACAATTTATTAACAGTGGCCGCTGGTATTAGTCTGGGGGCTGTCGAAGCCACCCCAAAAATCTGGGACATTGCCGCTGTTTGGGTGATCACCCAGGCTGCAGGAGGGGTTTGGACTCCCCTAGGGAATGTGGATATCTTTCCGTTAAAGGTTGGAACGGACTACGGGAGTCATCCATTTCCCACATTATTGAGTGCAAGTCAGGACTTAACTGAACTCTTCCACCCCTTAGTGGCCGTGATTAGACAGTGATCGTAAAAGAATAACTCCAGCACTGGCCATGGAAATTCATCCTGCCTCGATTGCCCTATGACGGGTCGCCTGAGGTTGATCACATCGAGCTAACAACAGTGTTGTCATGGCTAAGTGTAACCTTTAACCTAAAGTGCATGCGTTACCCAAGAGAGAACGCTTCTATGGTTCTTAAGTTCCTAGGTAATACAACTATGAAAAAACTTATAGCGACTATTTTCGTGGTCTTTCTTATGGCGGCTTGTACGCCTTTACCTACTGCTGACAACGTTGCCAACTTAGATAATCCTGAGGCTCTCGATCAGAGTAATCAGTTATTAGAGGAAGCTTTTGAAAACCAAACAAGGAACCTCCAGATCAGAGGTCAAGGGATTGTCATCAAGATGCTCTCAGATGATCTGGATGGCAGCCAGCATCAGCGATTTATCCTTGAACTCAGCTCTGGACAAACTTTATTAGTGGCTCATAATATCGATTTAGCACCGAGAATTAATTCGCTCAAAGTGGGCGATACCGTCACCTTTTATGGTGAATATGAGTGGAACCCTGAAGGTGGGGTTATACATTGGACTCATCATGATCCTGCTGGAGAACATATTGGAGGATGGCTTCAACATGACGGCAGAACCTACCAGTAGAAAACAGACAGTAGAAAGCAGATCTATGCGAACAATTTGTTTCGGAATGAGACCTTTTCTAAAACAGATGAGTTCTGATATGTTCTAAAAATTGGGTGGGTAATGAAGTAAGGCACCTACGGATGCATATATTCTGGAGGATGGGCCGTACCCTATGGATCTTAAAGAGCTGCCAGGGGTTGAGTTGATTTTGCTTGGACGTGAGGATTTGCACAACGATAAACGTGAAACTATTGGAGCATTGCCGATTGAGATCGCACGTATCACCGAGCAGAGCGCCATCGCCCCTTGCCTCATATGTCAACTATTGAACATAATGGCAACGTATTAGTCACCCTCAGGAACCCCCCATGTCGTCAGCTGTCGCATCCACATTGGACACAGATAAACAGACCACCTATTTTCGCTGCATCGCAGGCTGCTCCGCCCAGCATTCGATCTACGACGTGATCTACACCTGTCCATCCTGCGGCAGCCTACTGGAAGTACACCACGAGCGGGAGCCCCTAAAAAAGCGGAGCGCGGTCCAATGGCAACAACTGTTTGAATCCCGTGCCAGTACATC
>CALHGI010000311.1 GCA_938029995.1 uncultured cyanobacterium
TAGAAATGGCCAAAAGTAGAACGCTAAATCGACAGTTTACACTTTTTTTTACCATTGTTTTTATTGGTGGTGTTGTTATTAGCGGCATTGCACTATCGAATGCAATGCAACAATTGGCTAAAGTCGAAATCACGGCCCGGGCACACATGATGATTCAAACCATGAATGCCGTGCGCAACTATACAAGTGATAACGTCAAACCCCAATTGGCTAGATCGCTGGCTGAATCTAGCTCATTTATTAGGGAAACTGTGCCAGCTTACGCTGCTAGGGAAGTCTTTGAGCACTTTCGGCAGTCTCCTGAATATAAAAACTTCTTATATAAAGAGGCTACGTTAAATCCTTCAAATCCAAGGGATCAGGCTGATGCCTTTGAGACTAAATTAGTAGATGCGTTTCGCCAGGATAATTCCCCTACCGAACTTAGTGGATATCGGGAGGAGGACGGTACAAAACTTTTCTACATTGCACGCCCCTTAACGATTAAAAAAAGTAGCTGTTTGGAGTGTCATGGTCGTGCCAGCGACGCTCCCCCTAGTATGATTGCGACCTATGGGAGTCAACAGGGATATGGTTGGCAATTAAATGAAGTGGTTGCAGCTCAAACTATTTATGTTCCTGCCAATGCGATCCTACAGCAGGGATATCATTATCTAAAGCTGGTAATGGCCATTGTGATTGGCATGATGGCCACCATCATATTGTTGATGAATCGCTTACTTAAGCGTAAGGTGGTTCAGCCACTGAAGAGCCTTACGCATTTAGCTAAACAGATTAGTGGCAGTCAACTGCCTACTTTAGAGGACTGGCAACAGAAATTTACTAGCTTAAATCCTATTGCCAAACAGTCGGATGAACCTGGAGAACTTGCCCGTGCGTTTCAGCATATGGCTTATGAAGTGGTCACCCGTGAACAGTCCCTTAAGGAAGCAAAGGAGACGGCTGAAGAGGCTGCCCAGGCAAAAAGTGATTTTCTGGCTACCATGAGCCATGAAATTCGTACCCCGATGAATGGGGTGATTGGTATGACTGGCCTGTTGCTAGATACTGAGCTAAATGACCAACAGGTTAGCTTTGTGTCTACTATTCGCCATAGTGGCGATGCACTGCTGCGTATTATTAATGATATTCTCGATTTTTCTAAAATTGAATCGGGCAAATTAGAGTTAGAAGAATGCCCTTTTGATCTAAGGTCTTGCATTGAAGAGTGCTTGGATTTGGTCGCACCAAAGGCCTCAGAAAAGCATTTAGAACTGGCCTACCAAATGGCTACGGATGTTCCGATAAATTTAGTGGGGGATGTCACGCGGCTGCGCCAAGTTCTAGTAAATTTGCTAGGTAATGCTATTAAGTTTACCCATGAGGGTGAAATTATTATTCGTATTACAGCGGACCTGATCTCACCAGAAACTACCTCTAATAAATCTGTCCACATTATTCGCTGCTGTGTCAGCGACACTGGCATTGGCATCCCCACAGAGCGAGTAGAGTCTCTTTTTGACGCATTTCAACAGGTTGACTCCTCAACCACGCGTAAATATGGCGGCACTGGTCTGGGCTTGGCGATTAGCAGACGTCTTTGCCTGGCGATGGGCGGCGATATTTGGGTTGAGAGTGAGCTGAATAAGGGTTCAGATTTTTTCTTTACCATCAAGGTTCAGGCTATTACAGACGTAGCTCCAGTCCTGAAAACAGAAATTCTAAATGGTAAACGGTTATTGATTGTGGATGATAACGATACCAACCGCGATATCCTTACCCATCAGGCGGAGCAATGGCAGATGGAGGTATTTGCCGCTCGTTCTGGATATGAAGCTTTAGGCTTAATTGAGCAAATAGAGCATCCTTTCGATATCGCTATTCTAGATATGCAAATGCCTGGAATAGATGGGTTGACCTTGGCCCATAAACTGCAAGGGCAACATGCCTACTTACCGCTGGTGATGCTCACCTCTATTCGTACAGCTGGGCTCAAGGAGCAAGCGACCCAAGCAGGGATTATGGCTTTTCTGAATAAGCCATGTCGTCAGAATGATTTGTACAATGCTCTTTCCTATGGCATTACAGGTCAGGTGACGGCTAAGTCCTCTGTGACTGAGGACAATAAGGTAGACCGGACAATGGCCCAACGGTTGCCATTGAAAATTTTGGTTGCTGAAGATAATTTGGTGAATCAGCAGCTGGCTCAACAGTGGCTGGCCAAGTTGGGTTACCGCCCGGAGTTGGTGAGTAATGGGTTAGAGGTACTCGACTGTTTAAAGCGTCAGGTGTACGACGTCGTCTTGATGGATATTCAGATGCCAGAGATGGACGGTTTGGCTGCTACAGCCGCTATTCGTCAATCATGGTCAGAGCATGAACAGCCCCATATTATTGCGATGACGGCTAATGCGATGACGGGTGACAGGGAAAAGTATCTGGCGGCAGGGATGGATGGCTATGTCAGTAAACCTATGCACATTGAGGAATTGATTGCAGCTCTTAGAGCTTGTGCAAAAAAGCGAGGGATTATCTCAGCTCTTCCACCTGAAGTTGGCTCTGAAGTGGGTGTTGACACTGACTCGTTAGAACTAGAGACTGCTGGCGTAGCATCCTTGTCCATTAGTACTCCTGTTGAAAAGGTCGCTGATGATAATAAGATGCTTTATCCATCGGCTTCGACCTGGTCCAGTGATACCCATGATATTGCGGTCACTAGTCCTGCGGTTACTAGTCCTGCGGCGATGACCGTTTTGGACTCTGCCCGGTTATTGCATAGTCTATATCCCCTGGGGGGGATTGAGAATACTGTGGCGTACCAGGGATTTCAGATTTTGTTAGAGCAGACGTTTGAACGTAGTTTATCCCAGTTAACCGTTTGCGATCGCAGCGAAATCCACACCATCCTCACCCCCTTAAAAGCTTTTAGTGAGGAATGGGGTTTACTAGAAATAGTGGCTATTTGCGATCTCATTCCCAATGTTGTATCACCGGCTCAACTGACAACGGTCATAACGGATTTACACCAAGCCCGTAAAAACTTACGTATTGCCCTCGCCAGACTAGACACCTCACGATATTCATCTCCATTGTGATTTCCCCGCATAGAGTTTTATTCAACTCACCATGATCGCCATCCCCCGGAGCTTCGAAAACTTTGAGAAACAGTATCAAACCCTCTTCCACCATTCCAATGATGGGGTCATTCTCCATGATCCCATGGGGCAGATCCTGGATATCAATCTCAAGGCTCTTCAGATGTTTGGCTATTCTCAAGCAGAAGCCACCCAGCTAACCATTCAGCAACTCCATCCGCAGGAAGCAATGTCGGCTTGTAAAACGGCTTTTCAAACCGTGATGGAGCAAGGTGAGGCGTCCTTTGAAACTCTTTTTTGCCGCCGTGATGGTACCCATTTCCCCGCAGCGGTCTCTGCTAGAAAGCTGCAATTTAATGACAATACCTATATCCAGGGTATTATCCACGATCTCACCCAACAGAAAGCGACTGAGCATATCCTGCAACGGCAGCTTAAAAAAGAACGGCTGATCAGCACCATCGCTGCTAAGGTGCGAGAATCACTGGATTTAAAGGCATGTCTGCAAACCACCGTCGATGAAGTCCAGCAGTTTTTGGCCACCGATCGGGTTTTAATTTATCAGTTCAACTCAGATTGGAATGGATTTGTTTCTGTTGAGGCTGCCAATGAACACTGTGATTCTGTCTTTCAAAAAGAAATTCATGATCCGTGCTTTGGGGAGGG
>CALHGI010000312.1 GCA_938029995.1 uncultured cyanobacterium
ATTCCCAATGAATATTTTGAGCACCAACCATCACCCGCGATCCATGGAGGGTTTTAGACAGGGAGGGAAGGGCCGTAAAGGGAGAACATAGAATAATTTCTCGATGCTCAGGTGTAGCCTCCAGCTGGGGCAAAAACCCGCGTAAAAACGCCAAGCTGTCCGCCTGGGTTTTGTGCATCTTCCAATTACCAGCGATAACAATTCTTCGCACGGATGTTTCATTTCGCTCGCGACAGTGCATCCAGCATCGTACCGAGAAACCTTAACCCAGTGCAAATAGAGTCCGCAAAAAAATAGACGCTACAGCCATCTGCAGCGTCTATCAAAATTATCAAAATAAAGTCAAATCAAGAATTCAACTTTATTTTGCCTACTCAGGGGGAAGACCGGCCGCTTCCCTAGCCTTAGCGGCCTCGTCGGGGTGAATGTTGAGCCGAGTCAAATTGACCCGACCCCGGCCATCAATTTCCCGAATTTTAATCAACACTTCCTCGCCTAGGGTCACTTCATCCTCAACTTTGTTGACGCGATAGTCCGCCAGCTGCGAAATGTGGATCATCCCTTCCTTGCCAGGGCGATACTCCACAAACGCGCCGATAGGAATAATCCGGGTGACCTTACCCACATACACATCCCCAGCGGAGGGCTTGAACGTAATGGCCTCGATCAGTGCCTGGGCCCGCTCAGCTGCCGCTCCATCAATGGATGAAACGGTAATAGTACCGTCATCGGCAATATCCACCTTGGCACCCGTTTCCTCGGTAATGCTCTTGATTTGCTTACCACCAGGGCCAATCACCATCCCGATCATCTCGGGATTGATCTTGAAGGTCAGCAATCTAGGCGCATAGGGCGAAAGCTCCGTACGCGGTGAATTGATCGCCTCCATCATTTTGGAGAGGATATGTAGCCTAGCGGGCTTAGCCTTATTGATGGCTTCAGCAATGGTTTCCATCGCCAGACCGGTGATTTTCATATCCATCTGTAGCGCAGTAATGCCACTATCAGTACCGGCCACCTTGAAATCCATGTCCCCAAGGAAGTCTTCAATACCTTGAATATCAGTCAGGATTCTGACTTCTTCACCTTCCTTGATCAATCCCATGGCGGCACCGCTGACGGGCTTAGCCAGAGGAACCCCCGCATCCATCAGGGAGAGGGTAGAGCCACACACAGAGCCCATGGACGTGGACCCGTTGGAGGACAATACCTCGGACACGACACGAATGACATAGGGGAAATCAGCCATCGGTGGCAACACGGGCAACAGGGCACGCTCTGCTAAGGCACCATGGCCAACTTCTCTGCGCCCTGGTGAGCGCATGGGCCGCGTTTCTCCCACCGAGTAGGGAGGGAAGTTGTAGTGGTGCAAATAACGCTTTTCATCATCCGGATGCAGATCGTCCGTCATTTGCGCATCCCCAGGGGTACCCAGGGTGACCACAGACATGACTTGAGTCAAGCCCCGATTGAACAGGCCTGTGCCATGGACACGGTTCGGTAAGACTTGAGTGCGGCAGCTAATGGGTCTAACTTGGTCTAGCTTCCGTCCATCGACGCGAACGCCATCTTCCAAGATTTGGGCGCGCATTAACTTTTTAGTCAACGCCTTATAGGCATTGCCAAAGGCTTTGCTATTTTCAGCCACGGCAACGCTAATGGGGTCGTCTTCGGCCAACTCAGCTATCTGGGCACTAATATCCGCCTTCAAAGCATCGAGCTTTTCATCTCGCTCGGGCTTAGCCAGCTCAAACTGCTTCAAAACATCTTTAATGCCATCGGTCGCCTTATCCACCAAGAAGTCAGCCAGGGTCGGATCTGCCTCAGGCAGGGGCAAGGTAACGGGTTCAATACCCAACTCAGCCATCAGATCCTTCTGGGCTTGGATAATATCGCGAACAACCTCGTAACCAAAGTCAATGGCTTCAATGACATCTTGTTCGGGCAGCTGGTTAGCACCGGCTTCCACCATAATCACACCGTCGGGGGAACCGGCAACGATCAAATCTAAATCCCCATCTTCAATTTCTTTATAGGTGGGGTTAATAATGAAATCATCGCCAATTAAGCCCACCCGCACGGTTGCCATGGGACCGTAAAACGGAATTTGAGCCAGCAGCGTGGCAATAGATGCGCCGGTCGCGGCTAGAACATCGGGGGGAACATCATGGTCAATGGAGAGTGTGGTGGCCACGATTTGAATATCGTCCCGCATCCAGGATGGAAAGAGGGGACGCATCGGTCGGTCAATTAATCGACTCACTAAGGTCGCCCGTTCGGGGGGGCGTCCTTCTCGGCGCAAAAATCCACCAGGAATACGACCAGCTGCGTAGAGTCGCTCTTCGTAATCCACTAGCAAAGGCAGAAAATCGATGCCAGCGCGTGGGTTGGATTGTGTGGCGGTGACTAAGACAGAGGTTTCTCCAGATTCAATCAGGACTGAACCGCCTGCCTGGGGTGCCAAAAGACCCACTTTCAGTCGAATATCCCGCCCATCAAAGGATATTAACTTGTCAATTTCTTGCATTTACAACTACGTCCTTCTTACTTCTTTCACATTTGTTCTCTGGCAATCCTAGCACTGATATAGAACAGTTGTTTCCTCTTCAAAAAAAGATGCGGCTACCGGTGTGGAGATACTTTTAAATGCAGCGGATGATGGCTGTCTATCAGGGCTTATTAAGATGATGAATTCGTCTGTAAAACCTCTCTATAGAGCCTAGTACGGGTTGAGATGCCCTACTGAAACTATGTTCTTGATCAGGATAAAAATTATGCAAACAATTAGAAATAATTTTGTTTTCCGGCGTCGCTTTTCAACGATGAGTTTTAAATCTTTAGAAAAGTTTCTGAAGTAATTCGACATTTCGTCTCAGGGTTGAGGCTTTACTTCCCATATCCTCTTTCTGGAAGATTTTGCCCGGAGACGCAATTCAGTTCATATTTGCTATGGACAGGGGAAAGATACCCTTATACATATAGGCGCGTTTGACGGACTTGAGTTGTATATGAATGTCTTGGTAACAGGTGTCGCTGGGTTTATTGGTTATTTTGTAGCACAGCGGCTGTTGGCGGATGGGGATGCTGTGTACGGCATTGATAACCTCAATGATTATTATGATGTGTCGCTAAAGCAAGGTCGGCTGGAGCAACTGTTGCCCCACCCATCGTTTTCGTTTTTGTCCTTGGACTTGGCCGATCGCGGCAAGATGGATGCGTTATTTCAAGAACAATCGTTTGACCGAGTCATTCATCTGGCGGCTCAAGCAGGCGTTCGCTATTCTCTCAAAAATCCCTATGCCTATGCGGATAGCAACTTAGCTGGGTTTATCCACATTTTGGAAGGCTGTCGCCATGGTGGAGTGGAACATTTAGTCTATGCGTCGTCGAGTTCTGTCTATGGGGCCAACCGCAAGGTCCCTTTTGCCACCAACGATCATGTGGATCATCCAGTGTCACTCTATGCGGCCACTAAAAAGGCCAATGAGTTAATGGCCCACTCCTATAGTCATTTGTATGGTTTGCCGACCACAGGACTACGATTTTTTACGGTCTATGGTCCCTGGGGGCGGCCTGATATGGCTTACTTTAAATTTGTGGATGCGATCGCAAACGACCGTCCCATCCAAGTCTATAACCACGGCAAAATGCAGCGCGACTTCACCTACATTGACGATGTCGTCGAAGGAGTGGTGAGGGTCATGCGCCATTTACCCTCACCCCTGCAAGATGACCAATTCAATACCGCTGCCCCCTACAAGCTCTACAACATCGGCAACCATAGCCCCGTAGAGCTGATGCGCTTTATCGAAATTATCGAACAGGCCCTGGGTAAAACAGCCGTGAAGGAAATGATGCCCATGCAGCCAGGCGATGTGACAGCAACCTATGCTGACGTAGCCGATCTGACCGCCGACGTAGGCTTTGCCCCCAGCACTCCCCTAGAAGTCGGCATCGAGAAATTTGTCGCCTGGTACAAGGACTATTACGGTTGCTAGCCCCCAGGTTTTGCATATCTTAGACAACTCCTGGTGGAGTCTTGTGCCCAACCCTGGGGGTGGCAGCGGCCTAAGCGCTAGGACGTCGCCGCAACGAGCGATACCCCAGCACACCGGCAATAGCCACAATCAATAGATAAGGACTATAGGCCAGCAACCACACACCTATCTGCATCAATCCCACCGTCAGATCCCCTACCGACTGGGTGGCGTTCCCCCATGTGGCACCAATGGTTTCCCCTAGGGGACGGCCCATGGGTTGGGACGCCACAGCCGCCGCCAGGGTCAAATCCACCGTGGAATACCGCACTTGGGTTTGCAAATTTTGCACCCGCGCATCAATTTGCTCAATCTGTTCCCTCACCCGGCCTAGCTCCCTGGAAACCTCTAAAACATGGGAAATTTCCCCGGAGCGCTCCATGATTTTTAGCAGGGACTCTTCCGACTTGCGTAGATTTCGTAGCCGCGCTCGGGCATCCACGATTTGCGTCGATACATCCTCAGCACTCAGCCCCTGCTGCTGCACGGTCCCCAGTTCCCCTAGAGCCGCCAGTAAAGGATCTAAATTGGCCTGGGGCACTCGAATCCGGAGGTAAGCCGTGCGGTGGATGGCTTCAATCTGATTGTCTTGCAGATCCAAAATATCGCCCTGTTGAGCTCGAATGAGTTGTGAGGCACTCTTGAGACCATCATCAATGGAATCGACCACCAGGCTGAGCTGAGCCCGCTTAATTAACTGGGGCTGGCCAGCGGTCACAGCCGAGTCGTTAGGAGGTTCTACCGGACTGCCACTGTCTGCGGCTCTACTGTCTGCGGCTTCGCTGTCTGCCTCTGCGATGCCCTGTGCCGTCACCGCAGGCGCAGCGTCCTGACTGACTAAAATATTGGCAGATCCGGCCACTTCCGTGGACTCCACGGGAGCCGAAACTTTAGAACTGACATCGCCACTAAATTCATTGGCGGCAGCACAGCTAGCCAAACTAGCCACTGCCATAAGGACTGCTAGACCTGATCTCATTGACTTTGCCATGGTTTCTCTTGCCGCTTTCATTAGGTTCTTGGCCCCAGTATGGGCGAAGACTTGAGCGGGCTGCCCTGGGTTACAAAATTTGCAACCAACCCCAAACGCGTCGGTTTTTATTCAAAAAAATGCAGAAAAACGAAATATCCCCGGTTTCTAGTCTAGAAACCGGGGATATTAATGCGGATGAAAGGACTTGAACCTTCACGTCACGAAGACACTAGAACCTAAACCTAGCGCGTCTACCAATTCCGCCACATCCGCTTGCGAATTCCATACTATCAGAGAATTCGAACAAGTTATAGCCGGTTCTCTGGAATAGACAATTCTGTCCTAACCAGACCATTATGATGGTGTGTACATGCGGTTAAGCTGCAACACAATAGTGGCTTAGACTACTAAGTGGCTACTATATATATGATTAATTGTGTAGATGGCGATTATTGCCTCTACAGGCGCAGTGGGAGAAACCTAGCGGATGGGAAAGGTCGTCGGTATTGACCTCGGTACTACAAACTCAGTTGTCTCAGTCATCGAAGGTGGTAAACCGGTGGTCATTGCCAATATGGAGGGCATGCGCACCACCCCTTCTGTAGTGGCGTTTAGTAAAGAGGGAGAGCGCTTGGTGGGTCAGATGGCCCGTCGGCAAGCAGTGCTCAATCCTCAAAATACCTTCTATAACGTCAAACGTTATTTGGGACGTAAATACACTGAACTGAGCTCCGATTCAAAGCGCGTTCCCTATACCGTGCGGAAAGACGAAGCTGGAAATATTAAAATCCGCTGTCCCCGCTTAGATCGGGACTTTGCCCCGGAAGAACTATCGGCCATGGTCCTACGCAAACTGGCGGAAGAGGCCAGTCGCTACATGGGCCAGCCCGTTACCGGTGCCGTCATTACCGTTCCCGCCTACTTTAACGACGCCCAACGCCAGGCCACCCGAGATGCTGGACGCATCGCAGGCCTAGAGGTAAAGCGCATTATTAATGAGCCGACGGCGGCAGCGTTAGCCTATGGCTTAGAGCAGCAGTTCAATCAAACAATTCTGGTGTTTGATCTAGGGGGTGGCACCTTTGATGTCTCTATCCTAGATGTACGCAATGGGGTGTTTGAGGTTAAGTCAACCAGCGGTGATACCCAGCTGGGTGGGGTCAATTTTGATAAAAAAATCGTTGACTGGTTGGCGGATGAATTTTTGGAAACCGAAGGGGTAGATCTGCGGCGTGACAGGCAGGCCCTACAGCGTCTAACCGAAGCGGCAGAGAAAGCGAAGGTGGAGCTGTCTGGATTACCTACCGTAGAGATTAACTTGCCGTTTATTACGGCCACCGCCGATGGACCCAAACATATTGAGAAAAAGCTATCGAGATCGCATTTTGAAACTCTCTGCGCCGATCTAATTGGTCGCCTGAGGTCACCCTTACAGCAGGCCATGAATGATGCCCGGCTGTCCCCATCTCAAATTGATGAGGTGGTTCTGGTGGGTGGTTCTAGCCGCATGCCCATGGTGCAGCAGCTGGTGCGTTCCATGCTGAGCAAGGAGCCTAACCAAAATGTGAACCCCGACGAAGCCGTTGGTGTTGGAGCCGCGATCCAGGCAGGCATACTCACCAACGAGGTCAAGGACATTATGCTGCTGGATGTCACCCCCCTATCCCTAGGGTTGGAGACCATTGGCGGTGTGATGAAAAAAGTCATTCCCCGCAACACCACAATCCCAGTGCGGCGCTCCGATGTGTTTTCCACCTCTGAAAATAATCAGACCGTCGTGGAGGTCCATGTGATCCAGGGCGAACGGGAAATGGGCGTGGACAATAAGTCCCTAGGCCGGTTTAAGCTGATGGGCATTCCCCCGGCTCCCCGAGGCATTCCCCAGGTTCAGGTGTCGTTTGACATCGACGCTAATGGGATTTTGCAGGTATCGGCCATGGACAAAACAACGGGCCGCGAACAAAGCATCACCGTACAAGAAGCCTCAAATCTGTCTGAGGACGATGTGCAGGCAATGCTGCGGGAAGCAGAAGAATTTGCTGATGTGGATCGCGGTCAGCGGGAACGGATTGAAAAGCGAAATCGATCTGAAACGCTGACGTTTCAGGCGGAGCGCGCCATGCGTAGCGTTTCCATTGACTTTGGATTGCAATTTGCCCGCGATCGCAAACGTCGCATTGACAACCTAATCCAAGACCTGCGCGATGCCCTCAAGCGCGAAGATGAGCGCATGATCGACATGATTCAAGCCGAGTTACAGGACGAACTGTACGAGCTGAATCGCGAAGCCTACCTCTATGACGCAGATAACGAGGAAGGCAGCATCTTTAGCCAGATCGGCGACACCATCAAAAAAGCCTTTGAAGATGACGACGATTACTATCGCCGTGACTATGACTGGAATGGGCAACAACAAAGCCAGTGGGATAGCCCCAGTTGGTCCGCCGGACGACGGGACAATCGCAATGGTTGGGATGATTGGGACGATAGCTGGAACCGTTCCCCCACAGGCCCCGGCGGAGCTGGCAATCAGCGATATGATGCCCCCCGCGATAACTATGGCCGCGGCTATGATGCCCCCCGCGATAACTATGGCCAAAATGCCTATGGCCAAAATGCCTATGGGCAGCAACCGCCGCAAGATTCCTACGATCAGTCACGCCGTGAACCGGGACGGAACAGTCAAAGTGGGTTGAACCAAGGTGGTGGTTACGACCAAACTAACCAACAAGGCCGCTATGGGTCCGATACCTACGATGCCCAGCGGCCATCCCGCGGGGATGGCTATGACCAAGGTCGCTACGGCCAAAACGACAATCAAAGCTACGACAATCAAAGCTACGGTGACCCCTCCTATGATCAGAGTCGTTACGGTCAAGGTTCTAACCGTAGTCGCCAGGAAGGCTATGGCCAAGATAATGCCTACGGTCAAGGTAATGCCTATGGCCAAGATAGTGCCTACGGCCAAGATAATGCCTACGGCCAAAATAATGACAATGCACCCGGTGGTGACCCCGGCCGCACCCAGGATAGCAATAGCCGCATGCCCCATCCTCGCCAGCAAGGCTGGCAGTCTGACCCTAGGGGGGCTGTAGGGGGCTCTGCTGGGCCAACATCACAAAACGCCGCCGATAATTGGCAGTCTCCTGCTGCCTCCGATCAGTTCTACGGTGACCACCCCCCATCCCGGCCTACCAGTCGTGACGCTGGTCGTACCTCCGGGCAACGAAACTATACTCCAGAACCCTACAATCAGAACCAGCAGGCGGGCTATGGCCAAGGCGCTAACAATAGCCGCCAATCCTATGGACCGGAAAGCTATCGCCAAGATAGCTATCAACCAGATCAATATCGACAAGAGACACCCCCAGAAAATTCAGCCTTGGGTAACTCTGGCCCAGGTCGCTATGCTCCGCCCAATTCGGGATATCCATCGTCAGCCAGTGGTTATCCCACCAGCATGCCTGCTGGGGGCAGCGGTGGCGGCAATAACTGGCCCGCCAATAGTCCGACAAGTCCGACAGATGACGATCCCTGGGCCGATGAACCCAGTGAAACAGCCAAACCCTCTTCTCCCCAGGGGTATTCCGGCAATTCTGGTCGCCCCCCGAGCGATCCGCCGCGATATAACGATGATGATTGGGGTGACCAGGACGAACGCTGGTAAGTGGCTCCGCAGATCTAGCTATGCAAAATTTTCGAGACTACTATGAGATTCTCGGCATCGTTCAGACCGCTGACGCCCCCGCTATCAAACAGGCCTATCGCAGACTGGCCCGACAGTTTCATCCAGATCTAAACCCTGGTGATCAGGAAGCGGAGGAGCGCTTTAAGGCTTTGAACGAAGCCTATGAGATGCTCTCGGATAGAGATCGCAAATCCCAGTACGACGACTATAGACGCTACTGGCTACAGCAAAAGTCTGAGGCCGACTATCGCGATTTAGAAGACTTCAACCACTTTGTGGATCAGTTACTCAATCGCCAAGGGGAAACGACCCCACCCTCCCAGCCACCACCCAAGCCACCCAATTCCCCACGGCCATTCCAAAAACCACAAAAACCTCAGCATCGCCGTGATGCAGAGGCTTCACTACAGGTCCCCCTAGAACGAGCGTTTCAAGGCGGAGCTGAGCGTGTTCGGCTGGAAGATGGCCGGGCCTTGGAAGTGGACATGCCCCCTGGCATGGTGACGGGGCAGCGCATTCGACTCAAGGGGCAGGGCATTAACGGTGGCGATCTGTATCTCAATATTGTGGTGGAGCCCCATCACTTTTTACATATCCAAGGCCAAGATGTGGTGTGTTATTTGCCGATTACCCCCAGTGAGGCGGTACTTGGGGGACCGGTCACGGTACCAACCCTAGATGGCCCCGTACAAATGACCATTCCAGCCGGGATTCAATCAGGTCGTAAGCTACGCTTAGCCGGGAAGGGCTATGGCCGCATCGCAGAAGAACGGGGCGATCAAATTGTGGAAATAGAGATCGCCGTACCCAAGCTCCTCAGCGATCAGGAATCCGAACTTTATGAAAAGCTACGGGCCATTGAATCCTTTAGCCCCAGGGCCAACCTCAGGGTTTAACCGACTAGCCGAAATAGTCTGGGGCTTGCCCTGGCACCCACTTAATATTGCACCCAACACTGGGAACCTGGGTAGTTTCAATCACCTGGCCAGCTAAAACGACGTCAATGGCAGCCCGTAGATCCTTACCAGTGACTGGCTTTCCATTGCTGGGGCGGCTGTCATCTAGCTGTCCCCGGTAGGCCAAGGCCAGGTTGGCATCAAAGAGAAAGAAATCGGGGGTACAGGCAGCGGTGTAGGCTTTTGCGATCGCTTGGGTTTCGTCATAGCCATAGGGAAACTCAAACTTTTGGGCTTTGGCCTGGGTTTGCATATGTTCTGGCGCATCCTGGGGATGGGTAGCAACGCTATTAGAGCTGATGGCCAGTATACCTAAGTCCTTCGCCCCATAGTCGTGGCCAATTTTGGCTAGTTCCTGCTCCACATGTTTAACAAAGGGACAGTGCACGCAAATAAACATGATTAACAGTGCCTTACGACCCTTGAAGGTCTCGAGGGTAACTGGGTTACCCGATATGACATCTGTTAATTCAAATGCTGGGGCCTTAGTGCCCAGGGCCAACATTGTAGACTCAACCATCACCATGACCAGTACCTCCTTGATATACTGCGCAGTTCAATCCATTCAATTTAGATAAGCGTGGGGCCTAACCCCCAAAAGACATGGCGGACATGACTAAGGCGGAGAGTAATAAACCAGGACTTAGCAGTAAAACAAGGGTTAGCAGCTCATGCATTTCCATGGGAATTGATCTTCCTTTATGTGAGATGGGGCGTCGATGGTCTGATATTGGATTAACTGCCATATGCAGTCTGACCTCAGTACATCATGGCTGATGAATTGATCATAAGTGGGGAATTTTTATCAAAAATACGGGTCATACTTGACAAATTGCCGTATGCTTTAACCGCTAATCATGTCGTTTCAGTGCTGCGGGTCAAGTCTATGGGGTTCAATCGCCGTTTTTGTCAGTGTATTGGGGGCAGTCTGGCTACCTTCGCGCTCACTATTGCACCGGCTTTGGCAGAGGAGGTCCAGGATTGGGCCTTTGATACGGCCACGAGTGAGCTCACATTTGCCCTATCAGATGAAGTGTTTCCCCAGTTCTTTTTACTGTCGGAACCCCCACGTCTGGTGCTCGATATCCCAGATACGGAAATTGGGACTATCGATCCGGAGCAAATCTATAATGGCGCGGTGCAAGCGATTCGAGTGGCCCAGCACACTCCGGAACAGCTGAGGGTCGTGATCGAATTAACCCCTGACATCGTGTTGGCCCCTGACCAGGCTGATATTCAGTTTGATGATCGCGATGGTCTACGACGCTGGCGTTTTCGTCCCCTGATTGCTGGGGATGACACGGCGGTGGCCTTTTCCCCTACGCCTACACCAGCCCCAAGTGCTGGTCAGGGGTTGAGCCTGGCCGCCGCTAATTTGCAACTCTCTGGCCCGGGGGCCACGTCCACCGCCCTGCCCATTGATCCCTATGATGCTGAAACGTCTAACACGGTGGTCACTGTGCCCCCCCTAGAAGCCGTATCTACTGAAGCTCCCAGTACCGTGGTCAGTGTGCCTCCCCTGGGGGAATTACCTGGGGAAACGGCTGCGATCGCAACGGCTCCAGCCCTGCCCCCCATGACCGTGCCAGAACTTGAGCAACCCGAGCATGACATCGCCCAGGCTGAGACGCCGGCAGTGGCCCCTACCCCCGAACATAATCGCTCCAGTCTGCCTAACGTGAGTGCCAGGGTGCCCTCTGCACCACTGGATGAGATAGAAGCCAACAGCTCAGCACCGGAGAATGCTGACTTAGACGGACCTGCGCCCCTAGGCGAAAGCGCAGACA
>CALHGI010000313.1 GCA_938029995.1 uncultured cyanobacterium
AATATCCGCCAACGTGGGGCCTAGGCGCTGCCAGTGCTCCCGACTCAGGGACACAATGGCCGTCACCAAGGGATCGGGGCAAACATTAGTGGCATCCAACCGTCCCCCCAACCCCACCTCAACAACGGCAATATCCACCGCTTGGGCGGCAAAATATGACCAAGCGGCCGCCGTAAACACTTCAAATTGGGTGGGCGTTTGCCCGTCGTCAGTCTGGGGCTCATCAGAGTGAGCACCATCAACCTGGGTCCCATCGACATGCAGCGTTGTGCGACCAGACTCAATCGCTGCCGCCACAATCTTCAAATGCCGCCATAGGTCAGCATCGGTAATGGGAATTTGATTGATGCAAATGCGCTCATTCCAGTTCAGCAAATGGGGCGATGTGTAGCGCCCCACTCGGTAACCAGCGGCTGTCAGTACTGACGCTACATAGGCACAGACCGACCCTTTGCCGTTGGTCCCGGCCACATGAACAATCGGCACTTGCGTCTGGGGATTACCCAACTGAACAAGTAGGCGTTGAATCCGAACTAGCCCCAGGTTGACCCCAAATCGGCCATACCCCGATAAAAAATCGTCAATGGCCGAAGGTTCAGACAGCACTAGACGGCTTCAGAATTTTTCTCACCAGTACGGATACGAACAACTTCATGAACCGGTGTCACAAAAATCTTCCCATCACCGATTTCCCCGGTACGGGCAGCGGCAATAACCTGATCCACAATAGAATCTACCTGATCATCATCCACCACAATTTCAACCTTGAGTTTTTGCAAAAACTCAACGGTATATTCTGAACCTCGGTACCGCTCGGTTTGTCCCTTCTGGCGACCAAACCCTCGCACTTCAGACACCGTCATACCCACAACCCCTGCATTGACTAAGGCAATCTTGACCTCGTCAAGTTTAAAGGGGCGAATAATGGCTTCGATTTTTTTCATGCGAATTTATAGCTCCACACACCGGACCAACTAACGAGCTTGGGCCACGATATCAAGGTTTAACGAGTTAGGCAGACTCCATACCGTAACAAGCGCTACGAGAGTCCCAATCTACTACGTAATTAATTTTAGATTAGAACCTGATCAAAACAACCCATAACTTTCCAAAACCGAAGGTTCCAGCCACCTTAGCCATAGTTTTTCTCACGCTATGGCCCAGGCATGAAATGTGGTTAACGGACGTTAAGTTAACGATCGCTGATCAGGGGACGCATGATCAAAAAGCCAGCGCCAAAGGCCGTCAGGATAATAACGGCAATGGAAACAATCAGCCACAGGGTACTCAAACTACCACCGGCAGACGATTCAAGACTGTAGCGACGGTTTTCACCAGTTTGTTCGGTAAAGACCTTAGAAAGTCCGGCCTTAGCTCTAGTCGGTCTGGACTGCTCGGGGACCCTTGGCAAGGGCTCTTCTTCAAGGAATGGAATCGGCTGAACAGGTGGCCGCTCTGGCTGGGAATGGGGATGGAGATCGAGGGGCGGCGTAGAGTAGGTCATTTCAGCTTCCGCTGGGTGCGCCACACCAGCATGATGACCAAGCTGCAGGGCCACCTGCACCATCTGATGAATGTTCTGACGGAGCAGATGGTTTTGATTATTGAGATGGGTGTTTTGGGCGCTCAATGAATCCACCATGGCCTTAGTAGCCTGCAATTCGGCGGCCAATTCGCGATATACCGAAACGGGCACTGACGGTGAATAGCTGGACTCTGACCTGACTGGATTTCTACCTGGGCCAGAATTATGGGAAGGATTCATAAGCAGTTCCAAAAATCTTGAATAGAAATACAAGTCAGTCGCCCTAGGCTGTTTTACCAAGGAGACTAGCGGCTAGTCAGAAAACAGGCGAGAAACTGCCCGTTCGGGACGTTCAAATTAGAGCAACGTCAACGTCATTCGTCAAGTATTTAATCTAATTTCTTTGAATAAACCTTGTTCACATCCAAAACAGCCGTTGGCCGTGGAAAAAACTAAGGGATTCAACTTGGCCGTGGTTTAGTTGCATCGGGGCTCATTGAGACAGCCGTTTACTCCATGGGAGCAATTGCGGTGAGGCACGCCTGCTTTTTGATACATTGGCTGTCCTGGTAGGAGTTTGCCAATTGCCAGCTTAGTTGTACCCTGTTTCTGCCAAAATCATCAACTTAATTTTTAGAGCTTCCACCATGGCTGATACTCCCCTGACTTCCAATGCGCCTGTCGATGCCGTTAAATATGGCGAGCGGGCGATTGAAGAAAATGAGCTAATTACCTTTCCCAACCCCCGCCCTGGCCGACCGTACGACGTCAATATCACCCTGCCGGAGTTTACCTGTAAATGTCCGTTTTCTGGCTATCCCGACTTTGCCACCATTTACATTACCTATACCCCCAATGAAAAGGTGGTGGAGTTAAAAGCCATCAAGCTATATGTCAATGGCTATCGGGATCGTTACATTTCCCACGAAGAATCGGTCAACCAAATTATGGATGATTTTTTGGCCGCAGCCGATCCGCTGAAATTCAAAATCAAAGGCGACTTTCAACCCAGGGGCAATGTACACATGACCGTTGAAATTGACTATGAGAAGCCAGCATAGGCCGGTGCCATGCAGCCATCCTTAAAACCTAGATCCTGGCTGCTTGAGAAACGCTAACTCCGCCTCGGTACTCGGACGCCCCAAAATCTCATTACGATGGGGAAATCGACCAAATCGGGTGA
The DNA here is from genome assembly GCA_938029995.1 of uncultured cyanobacterium. GTDB lineage: Bacteria > Cyanobacteriota > Cyanobacteriia > Phormidesmidales > Phormidesmidaceae > Leptothoe. The sequence continues at coordinate 2,709 of CALHGI010000313.1, forward strand.
TCACCTCCCGATGACGACGGGCGTAGTCGAGGCAATGGTCCAAATCAGGTGCATCCATAACCAAGGATTCAAAGTAGGCTACGGAACGATTTTGGTGGGCTAGGTTCTCGCTATGTTCAAAGGGCATGTAGAGAAATAATCGTTCCACTGGCAACAGCTCCATGTCATCGCCTTGGTCAATGGCCCTGGCGGCAGTGGCGAGGGCTTGGGCATCGGCGGCGAAGCTTTGGGGCGTGCCTCGAAACATGTTGCGGGCAAACTGGTCTAGCACGATAATCCGCGCTAGGCTTGCTTTGGCTGTGGGCAGCGGAAGATTCGGTGGCGATGCCACCATGGTCCAGTAAACATCAGTAAAACGAGTCTTAATTTGGGCATCTAATGTGGAATCTTTGCGGAACCATTGTTGGCGGTAATCGCCCGCGGGGGTGCCAAACCAAAAGTCTAATATTGACTGGCTGTCAGTAACGGTTGAGTCCATGGGTATCTAGATATAACGCGGGGAAAGTAGACCATGTCATCCATCTTTTCAGTCATCTTTGCTGTTGTGTTGGTGATGGCGGTCTTTTGTTGGTTGACGGGGTATCGTTTGCCCATTCGCTTCTCGGCCCCGTCCCTGCCGACGGGGCCATCGGGGGTGCCCCGCCCCACTCGGCAACGACTGATGCGTTTGGTGAATGGGAATCAGGCGGTGGCTAGGCGCTTGGTGGAGCGGGTGCGATCGCAAAATCCAGACCGCTCAGAACAATGGTGCTGGGAAAAAGCTATTTACGATATTGAACGCGATCGCAGAGCCTGAAGCTTCCAGTAGCACAATTATTCATGTCTTACCTTACGGAGTGATCAAGTTCATAAAGCGCCCCGGCTCGTAATCCAAAATCCTTCATCAGCAAATGCCAAGCTAGGGCAATCGGCCCAGCCATCAACTATGGCCTGTATATAACCACCCAGCCATAACATCCCCTCTGGAATAGTCCTTGGCCATGGTGAGGCAAAGTGGGAAGCATAACAGTCGAACCGCATCTCCTTAGACTTAAACACACTGATTGAGCCAGGGAAGATTCGTAGATAAACCTATCTAACTGGCATATTAAATTCACCAAACTCCTTTGATGGAAGCCCTTAATATATTGGGTAGGGTGCTTCGAAGATGGCACTAGCAATAAGCTATTGCCGATCTGTATCGCTTTCAATCATCACCTATGTCACGAACGATGTGAGCAAGGCTATAACTATGGGGAGCATTAGCTTAAGAGATACAGGTTCAGTTAATTAGAGCCCCACGACGGACTCTTTTTATTTTATAGATAAGGAAAAGGAAGCTGACGATATGACGCAAACTAAGCGTGCATTAATTACAGGGATTACAGGCCAAGATGGGTCTTACCTAGCAGAACTTTTATTGGAAAAAGGATACGAGGTCCACGGCATTATTCGTCGTACATCAACGTTTAATACCGATCGTATTGACCACATGTACGTCGATCCCCATAGCGAAGGGGCTCAACTGTTTTTACACTACGGCGACCTAAACGATGGCACCATGCTACGCCGCATCCTAGAACAGGTGCAGCCCGACGAGGTATATAACCTCGGCGCCCAGTCCCACGTGCGGGTGAGCTTTGATTCGCCGGAATATACCGTTGATACGGTAGCCATGGGAGCCCTACGCCTGATGGAAGCCATTCGCGACTACCAGCAACGCACCGATCGGGAAGTCCGCTTTTACCAGGCGGGCTCCTCTGAAATGTACGGCAAGGTCCAAGACATCCCCCAGAAAGAAACCACACCGTTCTATCCCCGCAGTCCTTACGCCTGTGCCAAGGTTTACGCCCATTGGCAAACCGTTAACTATCGCGAGTCTTACAACATGTTTGCCTGTAACGGCATTCTGTTTAACCACGAATCACCCCGCCGCGGTGAAACCTTTGTAACCCGCAAAATCACCCGGGCCGTTGCCCGCATCGTGGCCGGTCGCCAGAAAGATCTTTACCTCGGCAATCTAGATTCCAAGAGGGACTGGGGATATGCCAAGGACTACGTCCGTGCCATGTGGCTCATGCTGCAACAGGACGAGCCCGGTGACTATGTTGTGGCCACTGGCGAAACCCACACCATTAAAGAGTTTCTAGATATCGCCTTCAACTATGTCAACCTTAATTGGAACGACTACGTTAAATTTGACCCCCGTTATCTGCGTCCAGCGGAAGTCGATATCCTGATTGGGGATCCGACCAACACCCAAAATAAATTGGGCTGGAAGCCATCAATCGACTTTGAAGGACTAGTCAAGTTAATGGTGGACTCTGATTTAGAAGCCATTGGTTTACCCCCCATGAACGAGTCCCAATCCGACGCGGCAACGGTACGCCAGAGCATTGCTGGCGTTATGACCTAGGGCAGCCATAGCCCATATTGGGTTTATGGCTGTGATGATCCATAACCCAATATGGGGCCCCACAAACCCTGAACGCCTCCTATGGAATCCAGTGACCATTGGGGGCGTTCCAAGGCCTATTACATCCATTCAAACCTTGAATCCCTCCAACAGATGACGCCCTTACCCAGTCTCTTGGGCGAGTATTGCTGAATCGTCTGGCCCACAAACCGGTTTATCCCCTAAATCAGCAACGGTGAAAAACTACAGTTCTGGATAGGGACAAGGTTTACTAATATGGGAGAGACCTGGTTTGGAATCTGGTCTTTCCCCAAGCTCAAATAAACAGACAAAAGCATGGCAGACGAGTCGACTCCTAAGGCCCCTGCGGCAAAGCCCGATGATAAAGCACCTGCTAAGGCACCGGCAAAAGCGAAAAAAGCTAAACCGCCCAAGCTAGAAGACAAACCCTTTGCTGAGTTTATCGAGCAGCACTTCCTACCCGCTGTGAAAACAGTTCTAGAAAAGGAAGAAGGGCTAGATGATTTGCAAATTTCCTTTGAGACCCAGCCCATTAATATCGTGGGGGTGGATCAAGACAGCTATCCCCAAGTGATTGGTCGCTGGGCAAATGGTAGCCGCCAGTTCAACATTGCTTTTCTAGAAGACAGCATTAAAGGTCCCAAAATTTATTCCTTTGCGACCAATGGGGCCACCCCCAGCACCATTGAACAGTTCATGGGGGATGAACGTCGCATCACCCTGGACCTAATGGTGTTGTATGTACTGCGCAGATTAAAGGGCCAGAAGTGGTTGAAGGGTAATTAGGCAGTACCTAAGCCAAGGTTGATTCGGAGCAGATGCCAGATGTGGAAAACTTGAGCGTCGGGTAAGCTAGATACCCACCCAACGCTCAAGTCTTTAGCGCTCAAGTCTTTAATGCAGGAAGTGGCGCGTCCCAGTGAATGCCATAATCACCCCTAGTTCATCCGCCGCCTTGATTGACTCCTGATCACGAATACTGCCCCCCGGTTGCACAATCGCTTTAATTCCAGCTGCCGCCGCCGTACGCACCGAGTCATCAAAGGGGAAAAAACCATCACTGGCCAACGTAGCCCCCATCGCTTGCTCCGCCGCCTGCTCTAGGGCAATCTTCGCCGCCCCCACACGGTTCATCTGCCCCGCACCAATCCCTACCGTGGTGCTTTCGTTGGTCACCACAATGGCATTAGACTTCACATGCTTTGCCACCCGCCAAGCAAATAGCATTTCCGTCAGCTCCGCTTCACTGGGTTGACGCTCCGTCACCAATTTCCACTGCGCCACATCTTCTTTAAAGTCATCTGCGGCCTGGGTGAGAAAACCTCCCGCCACCGCTCGAATAGTCTGGCTCGGTCCACTCAATAGATCGGGTAATACCAACACCCGCAAATTTTTCTTTTTTGCCAAAATTTCCCGAGCTGCAGGAGCACAGCCCGGAGCCACAACACATTCTAAAAATGTCTGGGTTAAGGATTCGGCCGTATCCACATCAATTGCCTGATTTAGGGCGACGATACCGCCAAAGGCAGACACATTATCAGCTTCAAAAGCTCGTTTATAGGTAGAGGCCATGGACTCACCAATGGCAACACCGCATGGATTCGTGTGCTTAAGCACAGCGGCGGCAGGGCCGTTTTCCTGGGGAAATTCGGCAATGATGCGGCGGGCGGCTTCCAAATCCACCAAATTGTTATAGCTCAGGTCTTTGCCCTGAAGTTTTTCAGCAGCGGCCCAACCGCTGGGTTGATTGCCGGTTTGGTACCACACAGCGGGTTGGTGGGGGTTCTCGCCATAGCGGAGGGTTTGCTTTTGGGTGCCGCCCAGGGCAAAACGTTCACTGGTGGCCCCCCCCGCTTGCTCAGTTAAATAGGTGGCGATGGCTTGGTCATAGGTGGCCGTGTGCCAGAACACCTGACGAGCACAGTTAGCACGGAACGCTAGGGAAGGCTGTCCCTTATTTTCCCGTAATTCGCTGAGGTAATCGTCATACTGGCCTGGATCGCATAGTACGGTCAAATAGGCATGGTTTTTGGCCGCAGACCGCAACATGGTGGGCCCGCCGATGTCGATTTTTTCGATCGCTTCGGCCAGGGTGGTGTCGGAGTTGGCGACAGTTTGCTCAAAGGGATAGAGGTTGACGACCACCAGGTCGATGGGGCGAATGTCATTAGCGCCTAAATCCTTTTGGTCCTCGGGGTTGTCAGTGCGGGCGAGGATGCCACCGTGGATGCGGGGTTGAAGGGTTTTGACCCGTCCACCCAGGATTTCAGGAAAGCCGGTGTAGTCAGATACTTTGGTGACGGGTATGCCCGCTTCGGTGAGGGTGCGGGCCGTACCACCGCTGCTGATAATGTCGAAGTCAAAGTCTGAGACGAGGACCTTGGCTAGGTCGACAATTCCTGTCTTATCAGAGGCACTAAGCAGCGCTAAGCGTGTCATGGGATTCTAGGTTTTTGGGGTGATCAACCTTACTAGGGTAAAACGTGAGGGGGCGTTTTACCCTAGTGCTCCTAAAACCAGTCTGGCGGATGAATGCATTCATCGGTTGCCATAGGTTCGCTGACAAAACGAGGCTGTCATTCCCCGAAGAATATATCACCCCTGCTCCAGG
>CALHGI010000314.1 GCA_938029995.1 uncultured cyanobacterium
ATGGCAGCGGTCGGGCAGGGAATATTCGGTTTCGGACTCCCCTGCTGCTGATTCAAAATGGCTCCCAGGTCACGGCCGCCACTAGCAGCCCTAACCTCCAGGGCAGCGGTGGTGATATTCGCATTGAAGCAGATGCCGTGAATCTCTCAGGGAATGACACGGCCGTATCCGTGAGTACTGATGGCCCAGCGGCAGCTGGCAGCATTACCCTCACACCATTCACCCAAGACGGTAATCTTGAGCTTGTGACCGGTGATGATGGTCCCCAATTTTCTGCTTCCACTGCGGCAGGTAGCAGTGCCAGGGGGGGGGATATCCTGATCCAAAATGCAGAGATTGTTTTTTTACGGAACACCGATCAGGTCACCAGCAGTAATGGTTCCGGTGATGCCGGTAATATTGTTGTGGAGAATGTTGATGTCTTACTAATGCGTCAAGGTAGTCTTATTCAAGCGGGGGCTAGTGCCAATGGCGATGGCGGCAGTATCGACATCGATGTAGGACTGGTGTTGACCGTCGTGGGGGAAGACAACGATATTTTGGCGGATACCACCTCTGGCACTGGCGGTGACATTAGGATATCCACCGAGCGCATCATTGGTTTTCGGGAGGTTGAGACTTTTAGTGATAATCTCCGGGAAAATGGCTTCAATGATATCAGCGCCCGCTCTGAACGTGGGGTGGACGGTGAGGTGATCATTGATAATTTTGCGATTGATCCGAACCAAGGGTTGACCGAGCTTCCCACCGACGTGATTGATCCGACTAATCAAATTGCCCGGGGCTGTAACCTGGAGAATAGTGCTGTTGCCGAATCCCCCTCGGGGGATTTTATTATCACTGGGCGTGGGGGACAGATCCCAAGCCCGCAGGATGTTAATGGTACTGATATTGTTTTTGATGACCTGGGGCCTTCTAATGCGGGGGGCCTCGAAACTAATGTGGAGGGGCTTGAGAATCAGACTGTAGGGGGCCCTGAAACCAATGTGGAGGGGCCTGAGAATCAGACTGCAGGGGGGCCTGAAACTAACGTGGGGGAACCGGTTCAGACACAGATTTCATCAATAGACGATGGTTCTAGTCGTAAACCCATAGGGGATGCCCAGGGGGCAATTGTGACTCCATCCGGGGACATTTTCCTGGTTGCTGAGGGGAACTGGCAGATGCCGTTATCTTGTCGGTCTTTACGTTAATCAATGTGCGCTAGTTTCATCCAACAGCTTATCCAACAGCCCCATGATGTACATTTTCCCTAGACGCTTGTTACGATGGCTTGGCCCATTAGGGCTGTTACTGACGACGGTGTTTCTTACCATCCTGTTGGGTACCCATTCCTCCCTGGGGTTCCCTGGGGCTGAATCCGTTGGTGTATCGGTTTCCTCTGTGGCAGAAATACAGCCAGCCCAGGAGGGGGCTAGAGCCAGTCAGCCCCAGGCGCTTTTACAAACTGGGAGAGAGCATTATGGGGCAGGACAATTTTCCGCTGCGATCGCAACTTGGCTAGAGGCGGAAACCCAATTTACGGCTCAACATGATGCCCTCCATCGAGCCATTACCCTTAGCAATTTGGCCTTAGCCTATCGCCAACTGGGGCAGTGGTCAGCGGCGGCAGAAACCATTCGTAAAAGCCTGGCGCTGCTGGAACAACAAAAAACATTAACCCCTCAAAGTTTGAGGGTCTATGGGCAAGTGCTCAATACCCAAGGTGGCTTATATTTATCCCAGGGTCAGGCGCAACAGGCTTTAGATACCTGGGAGCAGGCAACGGACATTTATACCCAAGCAAACTATGTGGAAGGGATCGCTAAAAGCTTGATGAACCAAAGTCATGCCTTGCGCAGTTTGGGCTTTTTTCGAGAGTCGCGAAATCGCTTGTCGGCAGTTGCCGTGCTTTTAGACGGGCAGGATGAGGCCTCTTTGAGGCTGTTTCTGACGCGTAGCCTAGGGGATAATCAACGCCTGCTGGGGGACATAAAGGCGTCCCAGGCTTCTTTGGAAGAAAGTTTGCGCTGGGCAAAAGCATGGGCCGATCCAAGGGAATTGGCCGCCACCCGATTAAGCTTAGGGAATACCTTAAAAGTTAAGGCACAACAGCAGGAAAGCATTGCCCGCCGTACTGGGGAAAGGACTAATTTAGACGAGGCTGATGCCCTCTATCGACGGGCGTTAGACACCTATGGGGAGATTGGCGATAATGCGCCGCTGTTGCTCCAGACAAGGGCCCAGCTGAATCGATTGGAAATCACCATCCATCGCCAAGATTGGGCTGTGGTTGAGGCTTTGAAACCGGCGTTGCTGTCCCAAGTGGATAGTCTTCCTATGGGTCGTGCGTCAGCGTTTGCTCACATGAGATTAGCCCGATTGCTGATGGACCCATGGGCGATGGATGCTCCCAGGGGGCTCAGGAACTCACGGCAGGATGTGTATAGGTTATTGGCCAAGGCGAGAAACCAAGCTTTAGACATGCAGGACTCGATGGCAGAGTCCTATGCCCTGGGCTATCTTGGTCATCTCTATGAAGTTGAAAGGCGCTACGGGGATGCGCAGCGTTTCACTGAGGCGGCCTTGGTAAAATCCCGGCAACCCAGCCTCATTTATCAGTGGGAATGGCAGCTAGGCCGAATTGAGCAGGAATTACGGCATGATCTAGCGGATGTGCTGCGACATTATGACGTGGCCTTTGAAAATGTGCAGACGGTTAGGAATGACTTACTGTATGTGGAGCCGGATGTGCAGTTTGATTTTCGCGATCGCATCGAGCCCCTATACCGTGAGTACATCGGATTACTCCTACCCAAGGACGCCGCACCAGGTCAGGGGGACTCGGCCCAGTTAGTCCGGGCTCAGACAGTTATTGATGATTTGCGCGTCGCTGAGTTAGAAAGTTTTCTGGCTTGCGGCCTAATTGAACCGAACGATAACGTTCTTAGGACATCGATTCAGGCGGTGGCCAATGCCGAGAAAACAACGGCGATTATTTATCCCATTATTGTGCCAGATGGAGCCCACGGCGAGCGGCTAGAGGTGCTGCTCCAATTGCCGAATCAGGCCATTAAACGATACCCCTCTAGGAGTTTTTTAGGAGAGGCTACCCATACCGCTGGTGTTAAAGACTCTGACATTGAAAAAAAGCTAGAGCGGTTCCGTGTTTTCTTAAACCGACAGACCTTTATTTTTCCTAAATCAGGCCAGTTACTCGCTGGAGAGATTTACGATTGGCTCATTCGTCCCGCGGAGGATCAGGGCTTATTGGAGTCTATGGATACCCTTGTCTTTGTGCTGGATGGGGCCTTCCGAAAGATACCCATGGCCGCATTGTACGATCAGCAAATGGACCAGTTTTTGATTGAGAAATATGCGATCGCAGTGACCTTTGGTGACTTAGAGATTCCTGCAGATGCTCCTGCCAAAACATTCAACGTCTTAGCCGCAGGGCTATCGTCTCCCAGTGTCTTATCTCCAGACCCCAACCCTACGGCGTCCCGTGGCACCCGGGTGACGTCCGAGCTGGCATTTGTGCCCTTACCATTTGTGGAAAAAGAAATTGAGTCAATCGTAACCATTGTTGAAGACGCAGACCATTTGTTGAACCGTAAGTTCACTAAAAAAAGCTTTCAAACAAAAATGCGTTCTTCTGACTACAGTGTTGTGCATTTGGCTACCCACGGGGTATTTGGCTTTACCCGTGACGAGACTTTTTTGCTGGTGGCCGCTTCAGAAGAGGAATCGACTCCACCTGTAGATGGCTCCTTGGGGGAGTCAATTGAGGTGGGTAAAATCGATCTAAATGAGTTTGACAGTTTGCTCAAAACCCGTAACCAAACGCCCTTAGAATTGCTGGTGCTCAGTGCCTGTGAAACAGCCACCGGTGACAGCCGCGAACTATTGGGTATTGCCGGACTGGCGGTACAATCGGGAGCTCGTAGCACCCTCGCCACCCTCTGGAGAATCAATGATCTATCCACCTCTTTGTTGATGGCAGATTTTTATGGACAAATGGTAGATCAGGGCTTTTCTAAAGCAAAAGCTCTACAAAAGGCGCAGATTCAACTCCTAAAGCAAAGGCCACACCCATTTCAATGGGCTCCGTATCTGTTGGTGGGGGATTGGCGCTAGTGTATGTGGCGGTTCCAGGCCTCCAGATGATGGGCCTAGGGAGGTGTTATAAACCCCAGGAATCCCTCTACAGCTTAGGGGGGAGCCTAGAGCGGCAGTCGAATACAAAATTCTGTACCCTGACCCAATGCAGAGTCTACGTCCAAATTGCCACCGTGGGTCTCAACTATGATTTGGTGTGCGATCGCAAGTCCTAAGCCAGTTCCCTTGCCGACTCGTTTTGTCGTAAACAAATGGTCAAAGATTT
>CALHGI010000315.1 GCA_938029995.1 uncultured cyanobacterium
ACCATGCCGTTCTAGAGTGTGTCTGATCGATCGGTTCATCCCGTAAATCAGCAACGGCTAATCACAGCATATCCAACAGTCTTTTAAAGCCTGAAAATCTGTTGTACGCAAACGAATGAAGCTTTACTTCAACAACATCCAAGATGCCTATTATGAAGGCTTAAACCGGCACAACAACATTTCTCCGGAAAACCAATAAAAATTGATGTAGAACATTCATAGCAACATTGGGTTTTGCCAATAGCTGGTTAGCTAGGCCCAAGGGTTGGAAGGGTTTCTACCAACGGTTATACCAATCCAAAGCCTATCCAAATAGCTGACGAAAACGCAATGGCCAGCTTATAACTGTTGTGTTTCAAAGCAATATCAGAAGGATATGCCCAGGTTCATCCTCTACTTCCCCAGGTCGCTATCCAGTAACTTATATCAGCTGCGCCCATAGTTTCTGCCACCATACGCCTTCAGCGATCGCATATGGTCTGACCACCGTTGGGCACCAAGCTATAGTTCTGGGTAGTGGCCCACTGCCCTATTTCCCCAGCAAAACCACGAATCGGCCCATGGCCTCCTAGGCCACCTGCTGAACAAAATCATTCAGCCGCTCCATCCCTTGTTCAATGGTGGCCATGTCAGTGGCATAGGAAACGCGAATGCCGTTATCATCCCCAAAAGCGACCCCTGGAATCGCAGCCACATATTTCTCATTGAGCAACCGACTACAAAAGTCGAGGGACCGCAAACCGGTCTTGCTAATATCAATAAACAAATAGAACGCTCCGTCGGGCATAACACAGCTAAGCCCAGGGATAGAGTTCACCAAATTCACAATGGCCGTGCGCCGTTTGGCAAAGGATTGGCGCATGGTTGCGACACAGTCTTGGGAAGACTCTAGGGCCGCGATCGCACCATATTGGGCAAATGTACATACGTTCGATGTACTCTGGCTTTGCAGGGTGTTGGCCGCCTTGATCAACTCCAGAGGTCCGGCCAAGTAACCCAGCCGCCAGCCCGTCATCGCATAGGCTTTAGCAAATCCGTTACTCACAATGGTGCGGGCAAACATCGCATCGCTCACCGCCCCCATGCTGAGATGTTCAACCCCGTCATACAAAATTTTTTCGTAGATTTCGTCAGCCACCACCCAAATATTACTAGCCAACACCACATCGGCCAGGGCCTTGACTTCATCAGGGCTATAGACCATTCCCGTCGGGTTAGAGGGGGAATTAAAAATCAAAAACTTGGTCTTGGGGGTAATCGCCTGGCGCAGCTGCTCCGGCGTAATCCGATAGCCATTTTCGGCGGTGGTAGGGATGATCACCGGCGTGCCACCGGCTAATTTCACCATTTCTGGATAGCTGACCCAGTAGGGCGCTGGAATCAACACCTCATCCCCTGGCTCCACGGTGGACATGATCAGGGTGTACAGGGAATGCTTACCACCGTTGGTGACAATGATATTTTCAGGGTTATAGGGCAGCTGATTATCGGTGCGCAGCTTGGTTGCGATCGCACTCCTCAACCGAGGCTCCCCCGCCGCCGGACCATAGCGGGTCTTACCGCTATCCAACGCCTGCTTAACCGCCTCCCGAATATGCGCTGGAGTATCAAAATCAGGCTCACCGGCACTAAAACTACACACATCCAGGCCTTCCGCCTTCATTGCCTTCGCCTTAGCAGAAATCGCCAAAGTCATCGAAGGGGTAACTTGCTGCACCCTAGCAGCTAACTTGATACTCATTAGAACGCTATCGGCCTCTAGCTCAAAACCCTAGTCTGATTAGCTTAGATCGATTTGTAGTGGAGATTGCAAATCTTCATGATTTGCTTGAATCCTGACGTAAAAAAAAGCACCCTTAGCAGAGCCAAAGGTGCCCATGTTCTTGATCTGTGTGAAGGAAACGTATGAGGAGAGTTGTCAAGGGCATAGCCCATGCCAGATCCCATATAAGGACCACAGCAGGTACGGCAAACTAGCAGTAAATAACTGTGATATCGCTTTTCAGGAACTCCAATTTTGGATTAAATCCAATTGTTGGATTGATTTAATCATCCCCTAAACCCGGCAAGGCCAATGTGATTTCGGGGCTAAAAACCTGTGATATTCCAAGCCGTCATCGGTGATGTCAAAAATATGCCCCGGTGATGCAAACACCGGCAAATAGTGAGTGAAATCACCAATTTCCCAAGAATTGAGCCATCGCGCCGCTCACACCAATAACCAAATAGCCAATCCCCAAAAAGGAACCAATCGCAGGGCTCTGCCCCGATCACCCACGGGAATAATGGCCCCCATCAGCCAAGCCTGAAATATCCAGAACAAAGCCATATCCACCGCAAAAGCGAGGGTCACCCGATTACTCACCATCTGCTGCCCGAGATAATGGAATCGGCTCAGCCCCCCGCCCAGTTCAGGACGATTAAAGCAAAACCAGATAACGGCCAAATTACCAACCATGAGCCCCACCCCCCCAAACCAGCGAGCCACCATACCTTTATTAGACCGATTAGCTATATCTGACGCATTCAACGGCTCATTGAGTTGACGTTCCAACGGCTGCCCCAGCCGTAGCGCCATATAGGGCATCAAAAAAACATTCGTTAGAAACATAGCCAGCCCCCAGATCATCCGCCTAGGCAGCTGCCGTCCCCGCGGATCCAGCAGCATAAGGGGCAAAAACATAAAAATCCAGGCTTCTGCCAGGTTAAAGAACCCCTGTATAGCCGGATTGACCATGGGAGCCTGAATGTAGCTAATCCCCACCAGGTTTAGCAATGGCAAGATAAAAAAGAAATTCAGCGACTCATCTAAAATCTCCTGAATCGTATCGGGCTGAATCGCCCAAACCGGCTCCCCAGGCAGCCAACCCGGCGGGGAAAGCAAGAGCAGCCCGACATAAACCAGAGTTGCCCCCCAAAGCAGCCAAACAAGCCCAAACAAAGGTTGTTTTGGGTCTTTTGGCAACAATTTAGCTGGGTCAGCAGTCAAGTCTTTAGGGAAATCATTCATGGGGAATGGCGCTGTGGACGCCCCAACCAATAACGAACGAAAGGAGGCACCCAGCGGGCGCTGTGGACGTCCCAACCAATAGCGAACCAAAGGAGTCACCCAGCGGATGATAGCGAAGGCTACTTTACCCGGCTTGAGGGGTGGTTCCACACAGTCTCGCCCATAGATCAGTTTGCCACTTTGGGGAGAAATTCGATAGAAACTAACCCCACGTCCATTGGGAAAGGGCATACCATTGAGTTCCACATGCCAGCACACCCCC
>CALHGI010000316.1 GCA_938029995.1 uncultured cyanobacterium
AACGACCGGTTTTCATCATCCACCAACGCATCTAAATCCTCAATCACCACGATGCAGGGAGCTGCCTCCCGCACCCGATTAAAGGCTAGGCGCATATTGTCAGTGTCGCTACTCTGACGAGTCTTAAAACTCTTGATATATAAGCAGGGATACCCCAAGGAATTTACCAGGGCCTTCACCATGTGGGTTTTTCCATTCCCCGGCGGCCCAATAAATAGCAGCCCTCGTTTCCAGGGCACATTGTATTCCGCATACAGCGGCTGGGAATTGAAAAACCGTTTAGCATCCTCGTAAATATCTTCCTTCAGCGTGCCAGCCAAGACTAAATTTTCTAACGTAGCACTTTGAATCGACGCATACAGGTCACGATTTTTTTGCCAAAACCCACCTTCAAAAACCAATACTTCTTCGCGCACCTGGCAGTTCCACTGGCAAACAGCGGCAAAAAACTCATCGGCCACCGCCTGGGTGTCTGCCAAAATCCAGTAATAACAACAGTCATCAAAATAGCCCTGGGGCCAAGAAAGCTGAAGCACCATCAGGGTATGCTCCTGCCACTGCACCTCAAAACAAAAATTCTTTTGCTTGTAGCGTAGCTTTTGTTTTTTAGCGTCCCATAGGGTCATCACATGGTTATAAACCATGGTTTCGCGGACACTTGAGGCATAGCCTACCGGCAACTCGACCCGGCTAATAACCTGGGTGGTGCAGTGTCCTTCCTCGGCATACTTACGTAAATCGAAGGAATAGCTATCCCCTTCTAAAATGACTTTGCCAGGAAAACTATCGGCCAAACAATGACTGACGTAGTAAGGAATTGACGCAGGGGACATCCTCAGCGCTTCTAAAATCAAATAGGTGAGATTGACTGAACGCGAACCCGATGAATAAAGCATGCTGAAGCATATCTACGTTAAGGCTTAGGAAGGCTAACAGTTGCCCATGGAGTATATTTTGCATCGGTTTTTCGCTACCGATGGGAAAAATTGGGTTTCTCGATGGAATTCAACAACCTGTGCTACGTTAGCCACAATAAAGTCCGGGGGCCACTATGGCTGATTCGCAAGGTAATCCGTTTATTGGCAATCCCTTTATGCAGGGAGCTAAAAAAACATCCTCCCCCGCCCCTGAACCTGAACCACAGCGCCGTCGTCAGGCCCCAAAGGATCTGTCCTTACAGCCACCTGAAACACCGGAGCCACTCATTTCCCCTCCATCCGTGGCTCCGACTACTGACACCGCCCCTAAAAAGTCGGCCAAAAAATCGGCCAAAAAGTCAGCCAAATCCTTATCGAAACTCACGGCGGACAAACCACGCTCCTCTGCTAAAAGGAAACGAGCCAGTCAACCTGCGACACCAGCCGCACCTCCATCCCTTGGCTATACGGGCAAAGGATTCAAGGTCCAGGTATTGGCTAAGATCCCGATGCCAACTAACACCAATATGCCCAGCCGCGACTACCTATGGTTTGCGGTGTATCCCATTATTCCCCGAGTGAGTGACTGCATCTTTCACGATGGACGTTACTTTCGGGTGGATGCGGTTTTTTTGTATGAAAATACCAATGCGGGCTGGTGTGCTGATTTGGAGGTGTCTTACTATACTCGGCGGCAGTAGATTAGCAAAGGGCTGATCAACCTGACACGCAGCTGCTTACTCAGTCATACCAGCTTGGACAACGGAATGATTCACAAATGAGCTATGGATCTGGGTCACTAGGGTTTGGGCAACTGGGTCTTGGGCGTGTTGGCTGGTCATCACCACCGTTTGCTGATTGCCATAGCCCACCAACGTCACCAAGGCCTGCTGTCCCGCTTCTGGTTCGTACCAAATACGCAAGCCCGACTGCCCATCTACCGTAACCAAAGAATAGCGCTGTACAGCCAATCCTGCGGCCGCAATTTGATCTAACCTCTGGGGCACGGCAACCTGCGGATCTTCCCGGAGTATTAAAATGTCGGTGTGAATAGGCATATTAACGCCATCGGAAATGCTGACAACGGTCACACCATCTTCCCCTTGGGGCGTGACTTGCCATCCCTTGGGATAGTCCACACTAAATTTAGCCGTGTCGTAGCGCTCTAATTCGCTGGGTTCGGACGGCTCTTGCTTGGCATTGGGAGCCCCGTTGTCAGCCGTGGCGTTAAGCACTGTCGGGGACAGCGACGGCTGTATTTCTGCGGCAACCTGCCCGCTCGCTATGGCTAGGACGGTCCCTAAAGCGCCCATACCTAGTAACAATTGTCCTACGATCCGCTTAGTATCAGAATCCATGGTGTTTAAAGTCTTATAGAGTCTTATTTATTGCCTTGAACCACTATCCCCAAGGCTCCTAATTGTCTGAAGGGATCAATCCAACATCACGATCACGCATCCCAGGTTCCCATGAAACTTCTTAGCATTTTTTCAACCATAACCCCAGTGGCGTTGGGGCTCTCGTTCATGGCCGCCAGTGCCGAGGCATTTCCAGGCTACAAACCCAAACCCCGTGGCATTCCCAATAGCCGGGTGTCCGGCGGCACCCGCTCCCCCTTAGGGGTGAGCTGCATTGGTGAGCCCCAGGCACCTCAGCTGACGTCTATATTTCCGGCGGATGACCTCGGCTATACCACCGACCAATACCCCGCTTTCCAGTGGTACATGCCCCAAAATAATGCTAGCCATGTGGAGTTCAACCTGTATGAAGTGGTGAATGAAGATGAGGGCATATTCCAGCCGGTGTATCAAACCGCTTTTGTACCCAGCTCCACGGCAGGTATTGCCACCCTCCAGTTACCCCAGGCCATGGGGATAATGCCCCTTAGGGCGGATAACTACTACTACTGGAGTGTGGAGGTATATTGCCCCGATGAGACGACGGCAGAAATGATGGCCGACGGGTTTGTGGAACTGTTACTGCCTGACCCTATTTTGGCGACGGCATTGGCCAATAGTGAGGGCCTGGACCGAGCTGCGATCGCAGCCGAAAATAGCCTTTGGTTTGACACCACCCGAGCCCTGAGCGAGCACTTACAAACCCAACCCAACGCTCCCCTGGCCATAGAATACTGGCAAACCCTACTGGAATCTATCGGATTAGAGAATATTGCCAATGCCCCCCTATTGCCCTAAACAAATAGGTTTTAGCCCAAGCAGCCCCAAACCTTAACCAAGGGTTTAACCGTCAGTGAGCCAAGTGGACGTTGATTTTTGTTAAAGTTTATGAACACATTCAACATTGGTAAGTTCACTGCCCATGCTGCGTCTCGAAAAAATCACTAAGGTTTATCCCACCGGAGAAGTATTACGAGACGTTACCTGGGAAGTGAAACCAGGTAATCGCATCGGCCTGGTGGGCGTCAACGGAGCCGGAAAATCCACCCAGCTCAAAATCATCATGGGGGAGATTGAACCCACCACCGGTAGCGTGATCCGGCCCAATGAGCTGCACATCGGCTACCTCAACCAAGAATTTGAAGTCGATCCTCGCCGCACGGTAAGGGAAGAATTTTGGACCGTCTTTAAAGAAGCCAACGCCGTCCAAAAGAAACTGGCGGAAATCCCCATTCAAATGGAAAGTGCCAATCCAGATGAACTGGACGGTCTGATCAAGGCCCTGGACCGAGAACAACGGAAATTTGAAGCCTTAAATGGCTACGGTCTCGAATCAAAAATAGAAAGAATCTTGCCCGAAATGGGCTTCCACAACGATGATGGCGAACGCTTAGTCAGCTCCTTTAGCGGCGGCTGGCAAATGCGTATGGGCCTGGGTAAAGTCATGCTCAAAGCACCAGACTTGCTACTGCTGGACGAGCCCACTAACCACCTAGACCTAGAAACCATTGAATGGCTCGAAAGCTACCTCAAAGGGTTAACCACCCCCATGGTGATTGTTTCCCATGACCGGGAGTTTCTCGATCGCCTTTGCACTCACATCGTAGAAACTGAACGGGGAGTGTCGACCACTTACCTGGGCAACTACAGCACCTACCTAGCCCAAAAGGCAGAAGCCAAGGTGGCTCAGCAGGCAACCTTTGACCGCCAACAAAAGGAAATTGCCAAACAGCAAACCTTTGTCGATCGCTTCCGAGCCAGCGCCACCCGCAGTACCCAGGCTAAGAGCCGAGAAAAGCAGCTAGACAAAATAGAACTCGTGGAAGCTCCCATTTCCGATGTTAAAGGGCTGCAGTTTAAGTTTCCACCGGCCCCCCGCAGCGGTCGTGAGGTTGTGCAAATCAACGAACTCACCCACACCTATGGAGACAACATCCTATTTTTAGGCGCAGATTTATTGATTGAACGCGGCGACCGGATTGCCTTTGTCGGCCCCAATGGCGCAGGGAAGTCCACCCTGCTGCGCCTGATTATGGGCATAGAAACGCCGGTGGAAGGAGATGCCACCCTGGGGGAGCACAATGTTATTCCCAGTTATTTTGAGCAAAACCAAGCGGAAGCATTGGACCTGAATAAAACCGTCATGGCCACCATCCATGATGAAGTCCCCAAGTGGACCAATGAAGAGGTGCGCTCACTACTGGGTCGGTTCCTATTTAGCGGCGACATGGTCCGGAAGTCAGTCACCTCCCTCAGTGGTGGTGAGAAAGCACGACTAGCATTAGCCAAAATGCTCTTAGCCCCGGCAAATCTTTTGATTCTAGACGAGCCCACCAACCACCTAGATATTCCAGCCAAAGAAATGTTGGAATCGGCCCTCAAAAACTATGACGGGACCGTTCTAACCGTTTCCCACGACCGCTTTTTCATCTCCCAAGTTGCCAACAAGATAGTGGAAATCCGAGAAGGCGAACTACGCTTATATCGCGGGGATTACAACTACTACCTAGACAAAATAGCCCAGGAAAAAGAACGCGCCAAGCTAGAGAAACTAGAAGCTGAGCGAGCCGCTAAAGCCGCAGCTAAACGCAAAAAACAAACGGAAAAGCAAAAAGCAAAAGCTTCTTCAAAAAAGAAACGTTAGCCATTCTAGAACAGGGGTCAATAAGATCCGCCCAAAATTGGTTAGCCCCCTGCAAATTACATACTTTTGTGCAGTGCTCCCAAAGCCTTTCTATACTTCTCAGGGTTATTTCCTAACTCCAACTAGACTCAAGAAATAGGCTAGGTCAAACTACTTAGCCATAGAAATTCGCTGGCAACTGTCACTATTTCAACGGATTAATAACCAGGCCTGAACTAACGCCCTGACCGTTCAGGCGATATCAGTTCCTAAGACGTTCATGCCCGCCATTTTGGTTAATTCTTAACAGCTGATAGCATTTATCTAAATCTACTTGGTAGCCATAATTTTGGTTCAGCCATCGCTGGATCACTGGCAAAGCCTTAAGAAACAATAGGTTTCGCCTTAATCTTTAGATACATACATCATGAGCTTTTATACGCTTAATGAACAATAGTTAAGAAAACCTTAATAATTGAGAAAGGGCGGGTGATATGATCTCGCTAGGCAAATGTTAGGCACAGTCGTTCATAGTCGCAAGAAGGATTTGTAAGTATGGCACAGGAGTCTGTTTCTCCAATGGTGCTCGTCATCCTAGACGGATGGGGCCATCGCGATGAAGATAATGGTAATGCGATTAAGCATGCCAGAACCCCCGTCATCGATAGCCTCTGGGCTGCCTACCCCCACACCTTGATTCAGACAGCGGGTAAAGATGTGGGACTGCCTGATGGTCAGATGGGGAACTCCGAGGTCGGACACCTAAATATTGGCGCAGGTCGCATTGTGCCCCAGGAGCTGGTCCGGATTTCGGACGCAGTGGAAGATGGTTCCATTCAAGAAAATCAGGCCTTGCTCAACGTGTGTCAGCAGGTGCGCTACAACGGTGGCAAGCTCCACTTGGTGGGATTATGTTCTGAAGGTGGCGTACATTCACACCTGAAGCACCTGTTGGGTTTACTGGAAATGGCTAAGACCCAAGATATTCAGGATGTGTGTATTCATGCCATTACGGATGGACGTGACACTCAACCAACGGCGGCTAAATCGGCCATCCAACAGCTACAAAACCACCTAGATCAGCATGGGGTGGGACAGATTGTGACCCTCAGTGGTCGCTACTATGCCATGGATCGTGACCATCGCTGGGATCGGATTGAGAAAGTTTATCGAGTGATGACGGATCCTAGTATCACGAGTGAAGTGAGCGCTTTAGAGGCCATTCAGGCTTCCTATGAAAACGAGATTACGGACGAATTTATTGAGCCTGTACGTTTAGCACCTGGAACGGTTGAGCCTAACGATGGGGTTATTTTCTTCAATTTCCGCCCAGATCGCGCTCGCCAGCTAACCCAAGCCTTTATAGAGCCAGAATTTGCAGGGTTCGAACGACAGTTCACCACCCCACTGCACTTTGTCACCATGACCCGATACGATAGCTCACTGCCCGTGCAGGTGGCATTTGAGCCCCAGAACCTGAGCAACATTCTCGGTGAGGTAATCGCTAATCATGGTCTCAAGCAGTTTCGTACGGCGGAGACGGAAAAATATGCCCATGTCACCTATTTCTTTAACGGTGGTCGTGAGCACCCCTTTGACGGGGAAGACCGTGAGCTAGTCTCGAGTCCTCAAGTAGCGACCTACGACAAGGCTCCTGCCATGTCGGTGAAGGCTGTTACTGACACGGCCATTACAGCCGTGGGCAAAGGCAAGTACAGCCTAATTGTCATCAACTATGCCAACCCAGATATGGTGGGGCATACGGGCAACATGGATGCGACCATCCAAGCTCTGGAATCGGTGGATGTGCAATTAGGCCGTTTGCTCGATGCCATAGGCCAAGCCGGAGGCAGCACAATTATCATCGCTGACCATGGAAATGCCGAATGTATGTGGGATGAGGAGGGTCGCCCTTGGACTGCCCACACAACAAATCCGGTGCCGTTTATTTTGGTTGAAGGTGAACGGTTAAAGATTCCAGGACGTGGCTGTGATGTTGAACTGAGGTCTAATGGCTGTTTAGCCGATGTGGCCCCAACGCTCCTAGAAATTCTTAACCTGCCCCAGCCTAAGGAAATGACCGGTAAATCCATCCTTGAACCGGTACGTGTTGATGTAAAACGTAACCGTACCCCCGTTAAGGTATCGCTTTAGGGGTTCGCCATGACACCGTGCCCTGAGGTACGATGGTTTGGCACTAGCGTTTAGGGTCTCAATCCTTAAACGCACGTCACGTTATGGAACAGTCAGGCTAATTTGCAATGGTAATATCGGTTTTACAGGTGGTGTGGCTAGTGGCTGCCATTGGGTTAATCGTTTTGGTACTCTTTCACAGTCCCAAGGGCGATGGTCTGGGTGCCTTGGGTGGACAAGCCCAAATGTTTACTAGCACCAAGAGTGCTGAAACAGCTCTAAATCGTGCCACATGGCTCCTGACTATCCTGTTTATGGGGATTACGGTAATTTTGAGTGCTGGCTGGCTGGGCAATGCGGTCTCTGAGTTACCCACTTCCATAGAGGAGATTCCCATTGAACAAACATCTCCTGCGGTGAACACCATCCCATCGGATTTAGGAACGCCTGAAACGCCTGGTGAATCAGCCGAATAAAGGCTTTCAACTTTATAAGCAACCCCCAACAAAAAGCCCAAGATGATTAATCATCTTGGGCTTTTTGTTGGGCTATTTGGCGACAAGCGTCGCAATCGATAGCTTTTGGCGCGCAGGTCTAGCGCGCGCGGTGCACGCCAGACCCTGACTAACTCCAGAACAGAAGAAGGCACCCGCAAGGGGTGCACATCCCTAGGAGAGAATCCTAGACGGACAACAGCTTAAAGCGCGTTGGCACGAGCGACTACGTTCTCAACGGTGTAACCATACTCTTGCATGATGCGACCACCGGGGGCGGAAGCGCCAAAGCCAGAAACGC
>CALHGI010000317.1 GCA_938029995.1 uncultured cyanobacterium
ACCGAAGCCTCGGACCTCTATGGCCTCGGCATGACCCTAATGTGTCTGCTGACCAATACCCCCGCCGATCAGGTGGGGGATTTAGTCGACGTCACCTATCAAGTTGATTTTACGCGGCTTAAA
Source organism: uncultured cyanobacterium (assembly GCA_938029995.1). Taxonomy (GTDB): domain Bacteria; phylum Cyanobacteriota; class Cyanobacteriia; order Phormidesmidales; family Phormidesmidaceae; genus Leptothoe. The sequence continues at coordinate 124 of CALHGI010000317.1, forward strand.
GACGACATTAGCCCCCAATGGGTCGCGTGGCTCAAAAAAATGGTTAGCCCCCGCCTCAATGAGCGGTTTGAAAATGCCAAAGTTGCCCTCGATCAAGTGCCCGACCACGGCCTTCGCCAACCCCAGGCCATGGTTAGCCATACCCACATAGAGCTGACCGCGCGCACCCCAGGGGACGTATTAACCACGGCCATTACCCTCACCAATGGGGTGCCGGATACCACCCTGAGGGGAACTTGGCAGGTGCTGCCCCACCAAAGCGATCCGCTGTTAAGGGGCGACAGTGCTAAGGGCGACGGTGCTAAAGGCGACGGTGCCAGTAACGACGGTGCCAGTAACGACGGCAATCGCCACAGCTGGATTCGCTTTTCCTCAACGGAGTTCCAGGGCAATGACGTCACCACCCAGATCCTGGTGGACACCAGCAAGCTAATGACGGGGCAAACCTATGAGCGCACCCTACAGGTCAGGAGCAACGCCCACCAGGCTATTCACTCCATTACCCTAGCGGTGTCCACCGCCCCCATGCCCATCATTCGCACCCAGGGCACCCCCTATCCCCTGCTAGGCGGTCTACTCCTGGCCTGTTGGATCACGGCTTGGGTGTTAACCACCCTCGTCCCGGCCTACGATCCCACCGTTGCCAACATGGGTAAGACCCTGATGGTATTCGCCATCTTTGGCAGCGGTCTGGGGTGGCAGATCGGTAGCTGGCTGCTGCATGAAGCCAATCTAAAATCACCGGCAGCCCGCATCACCCTGATGGTGGGGGCCATTTCTGTTGCCTTGGTTGCCCCCCTCTGTCTCCTGCTGAATATCACCACCACCGATGTCCTTCCCGCCGTGGTTTCCATTGGCCTCGGCATGATTGGCGGAAGCGTCGTGGGCATCATCAGTGGCTTAACGATCGATCGATTTTGGCAACGGGATTTCAAACCAAAATTTGCCATTGGCCTATCCCTTTTAACTTGTTGCATGGGCATCGGCCTGGGGCTGAGCCAGGGCTTAGCCCTGAGCAATCCCTGGTTTACCTTTGGCCTCATTGCCAATGCCACTGGCATTGGCACCATGTTGGCCTATTTACCCATTCAACGGGCCCAGGCCATTGCCCTCTACCGTCGCAACGTTGAGCAGCGTTTAATTCGCCCCTGAGATATGGTTTTGCTCCCGTATAAGTGATTAGCTAAATGATCGGCACTTTTTTGGCTAACGGGGTAGCATAATGTTGTTCTAAAGGATTTGTACGATGACTCTCCGACGACTCACACCGCTTGTAGTGTTCAGCATGCTTGTGAGCATCACAGGCAAAGCTTCGGCCCATCTGGTTGAGACCAACTATGCGCTGGATCAGCTTTCCCAGACCGGGTCCCAGCAGGTCCTGAATATGCAAAGCACCTTTAGTAATGGCACTCCCCTGAAGGGGGCCAAGGTGAATGTATATTCCCCCAATAATCCAGTAACGCCCTGGGCCCAAGGCGTTACCGATCATCAAGGACGGTTTAGCTTTGTTCCCAACCAGTCCCTGACGGGCGATTGGGAAGTCACCATCGATCAGCAGGGCCATGGCGACATGCTGACCATACCCGTTGATGAAGCGGGGGTGATGCCCGATTTAATTAGTGATGCCAGCGACACGGATATTCACTACGGCTACACGTCTTACCTGGGTTGGGTCATCTCCCTGGGTTCCCTGCTTTCCTTGGGTCTATGGCGGCGGCAAAAGTAGCTACCGGATTTTGCAGATACTTTTCTGTAACTCTGCTAAATCCGTATAGCGATCCGCGAGGTTAATGAGTGAATCGCTGGTCATGGACTGTAGGCTCACCAGCTCTACCCTAACCCCTTGATAGCTGAGGGCGTCCACTGCATAGGTCAACTGCCCATCGCCGCTGAGTAGGGTGATGGTGTCGCAGTGGTCGGCCAGACGCATCATGTCCACTGCCATTTCTACATGGAGATTTGCCCGCCTTGCGCCATCTGGGTCCAGGGCCAAATCCTTGCTGACTACTCGATAGCCATGGCGGCTGAGCCATAGCAAAAATCCGCGCTGCTTTTCGTTCTTCGGATCGACACCGGTATAAAAGTAGGACCGCAGGAGTCGTCGATTGCCCACCAGGGTCTGGAGTAACCGGGCATAGTCCACCTCAATGCCTAGGGAGGAGGCGGAATAAAATAAATTTGCCCCGTCAATCAAAACAGCGATGCGATCGCGACTGTCAGAATTCTCATCACTGGCATAGGGGGTAAACAAAGCCCCAGCCTGGGGCGACAGCTTCAGCTCCCCCCTAGGGTGACTACTCGAGCCTTTAGACACCCTATGACGAGCAGCCTCGTGATGTTCGATATTATTTACCATAAAGATTATGCTGGCTGGATTTCTGCAAGATATATAGCGTCTGAAAGTAGCCTGTTCACAGGCCACACCGGCGATGCACCAAAGAACCTTTTAGCAAAAAGCTATTCTCGATAAGCAAGCTATACCGAGAATAGTACGAAATTTTAATTATTTCTTAAGATTTAATGGTTATCTATTTCAAGTTTACCGGTAATGTCAATCCCTTGCCTACGGTTCACAGGGGCAACGTTGGCTGACCTCACGAGGATTCGTTAAGCTCTCCCCATCAGCCCAAATGTCTCCGTCCCATGAAACGATTCACCCAGCTTTTTCAAGCCGTGGATGGCACCACCTCCACCAATGCAAAAGTATTGGCCCTCCAGGACTATTTTCACCATGAGTCAGCGGCCAACGCGGTGTGGGCGTTGTACCTGTTTTTGGGCAAAACCCGTAAGCGATTAATCACATCGCGGGTGCTACGGGATATTTTTTTGCGCACATCCAACATGCCTGAATGGCTATTTGCCGCCAGCTATGCCCATGTGGGTGATTCCGCTGAAACCATTGCCCTGCTGCTGGCTGATACCCCGCTGCCCGCCCCCACCCCCGCCTTCCAGGGACAACGTCTCCACACCTGGTTGGACACCATCATTCCCCAGGTCAAAACCTGTAGCGCCGAAGATCAACCGTCGTTAATTGTGTCCTGGTGGGCCAGCCTAGATGGCTATGAAGTCTTTGTGCTGAATAAAATCCTAACCGGGGCCTTTCGGGTTGGGGTTTCCACCAAGCTCGTGATCAAGGCATTAGCCGCCGAATATGATCTGCCCGCCGATGTGCTTACCCATCGACTGATGGGCGACTTTACACCCTCGGTGGAGTTTTACCAGCAGCTGATCCAAACCGACACCACCACCTCCATTCCCAGTCGTCCCTATCCGTTTTTCCTCGCCTCGCCCATAGACGTGGATAAATTTGCCAAGGAACCCATGGACCATTGGCAAGCCGAGTGGAAATGGGACGGTATTCGAGCCCAGTTAATTCATCGGGCGAACCAACATTTCATTTGGTCCCGGGGTGAGGATTTGATTACCCATCAGTTTCCTGAATTTGCCGAGCCCCTAGGGCAGCTACCCGACGGCACGGTTTTAGATGGTGAGATTGTCTGTTGGGATGGTCAACAACCTTTGCCCTTTAACCATCTGCAAAAACGTCTAGGGCGTAAGCGAGTCGGCCCTAAACTCATGGCAGAAAATCCAGTGCATTTTTTAGCCTATGACCTCCTAGAACATCAGGGGCAAGACCTGCGCGAGTCCCCCCTGCTCCATCGCCGCCAGCTGCTGACCCAGCTGCTAGACCCCCACCAAACTCCCTACATCAGCTACTCCCAGACCGTAGACTTTAGCAGTTTTGAACAGCTCCAAACCCTTAGAACCCAAGCCCGCCAACACCAAGCCGAAGGGTTGATGCTCAAGGCTTTAAACAGTCCATATTTGGTGGGGCGTAAGCGGGGCTACTGGTGGAAATATAAGGTCGACCCCATGACCCTAGATGCTGTGTTGCTCTACGCCCAGGCTGGGAGTGGCAAGCGCGCCAATCTATTCACGGACTATACCTTTGCCCTTTGGCATGGGGAGGACCTAGTCCCCTTTGCCAAAGCCTACTCCGGCCTAGATAACCAAGAAATCACCACCCTGGATCGATGGATTCGTCGCCATACCCGTGAACGGTTTGGGCCCGTGCGCTCCGTCGAACCCACCCATGTATTTGAAATTGGCTTTGAGGGAATTGCCCAATCCAAACGGCACAAGTCAGGAATTTCCGTGCGCTTTCCCCGCATTTTGCGATGGCGGCATGATAAACCAATTGCGGAAGCAGACTCCCTAGAGACAGCCCTTACACTGCTGCCTAAAAATTCTTAGCGTTGCGCCCATCGGTCGCCACTGCATTGCCTCGTGTGATCCCTAGAACCTTTAAACACCAGGCCCCGTAGGTCGTGGGATCAGACCCATTCATCGAAGAGCTATCTCCTCGTCCATCGCTGGGCCGCATGCCCCACCCACAGTGTCCCTTGAAAATTACTGTAGGATGCCCATAGGCAAACGATCTTAGGCATATAGCCATGAGCCACTCTCCTGATAACCAGGTCAACCCCACAGCTGGAGACGAAATCGTAGAACCTGCTGACATCCAAGAACCCAGTGATACCGAAGAAAATGAGGTCACTCAGATGGTAAATCGACTGATTCGAGCTAAACGAATTACCTATACCCAGTATCAGTCCCTATACAAAATGGTGTTAGCGGATGGCACCATCGACGAACAAGAACGCCGTCAGATCAATCGCTTATTTGACGCGATTCAGTCAGGGGTGATTCGCATTATGGAATAGGCCGAGCTAGTTGCCGATTTAGTTAAAAATGGCTGCATCGGAATGCTGTTGAAAGATATGGGCGTAGTCAAACTGCAATGCATTTTGATGGCGCATCACCATTCCCCCCAGCTGACTGATCTGCCTTGGAGCAAAGCTGGCCATAATTAGGGCTACAGTCTGTCCTGGCTTGAGCTTGGGCCTACGCACAAAGTAATCGCGGCGGGCAAAAAAACGGTTTTCATCCTTGGGCACAATGACACCATTGAGTCGATGGGCTCGTTGCACAGGGCGAATGTAGAGGTTAAAAAAGTCTTCTTGGTTGGGCTGTAGGCAATAGAACCGTTCGTGCTGTTCCCAACTCATTTTGAACAGCAATACCAGTAGCTCAAAGCCAAGGATGTAGCCCAGGACCCGGTTATGTTCCTGGCCGTTGACCATCAGTTGCATGGCAGATTCCAGGTATGCCTTGGACTGGTGCTGGCGGGTCTGGGCAGAGTGCATGTAAAACTGGCGAATGTACCGCCGGAGAACCTTTTCGGTTAGCTGGGTTTCAATGCGAAAACGACGCAGATGGGAGGCAACCCGCTGCTGGGTATCTTTATCGTGAATAATGCGCGACACCATGCCATCGGCGGTGTAGTCATCTAGAAACTTGGCCTGTTCCTCGGGGGAGGTGGCACACATGACATGGCACAGGGATAGCACATAGCGACGCTGGACCCAGGGTAAACCCACTAGCCACTGCTGGGCTTCTGGGGGTAGGGCCTCAATTATTTCTTGATTTTGGGAGTCATTAATCGCAGCCATGCGACCTGTCAGCTACCGGTTTGTACCAAAACATGGGCCGAGTTTTTAGGGAATCTGGTTGGGGTAACTCTGTTCAAGACTACAGATAGCTAAGATGACGATCAGGAAACCTACGTGTTCCTACGGATTGCTGTAGCGTTCTTCAGCCCAAGGTTCGCCCCGTTCGTGGTATCCATTGCGCTCCCAAAACCCCAGCACTGGCTCAGCGAAAAACTCCAACCCACTGAGCCATTTAGCACTTTTCCAGGCATATAGGTGGGGGATGACCAATCGTAGGGGGCCGCCATGGTCCGGCGGTAGGGGCTGGTTTTCCAAGGTGTGGGCCAGAAAATTTTCAGGCCGGGCAAAATCTGCCATGGCTACGTTGGTGGTGTAGCCGCCATAGCAGTGGGCCATGACATGGGCCGTCTGCGGCTCTAACTCCACCGTGGCCAGCAGATCCATGACCTTTACTCCAGTCCAGGTCACATCAAGTTTGCTCCACGTTGTGACGCAGTGAAAATCCGCAGTGAATTGATGCTGGGGCAACGCCATTAGGTCTTCCCAAGTGAAGGTTGTGGGCGTTACTAGACCTGAGAGGGTGAGTTGCCAATCTGCCTGGTTCACCTCGGGTGTGGGGCCATAGGTCAGGACGGGAAATCCTTTGGCTAAGTTTTGGCCGGGGGGGACCCGATCGGCAAGGTCAGGGGTGGGTTTTTCAAAGAATTTCATCGTGGGATATGGGCGATGGCTGGTGGTGCTGGGCTGATCCCATTGTAGGTGATGGCCATGGAAGCCCGGAATTTAAGGCCTTTTCCCCGTTGGGGCACCGA
>CALHGI010000318.1 GCA_938029995.1 uncultured cyanobacterium
TACAGTCAAATTTATGATGAAAAGAGATCAGTAATAAATAATTTTCTTGAAATTTAAACTTTTTATTGGAACAACCTAGAAGCAACGACCCAAAAGCAACAAGGACCTTCTCTTTTAGAAAAACTAGGTCAAACAGGCTGATTCCATGCTTAAGGTCCATAGCGATATAAGCCGCTATGCAACTAAAACGATTTGGGGAATCAGATCACAGCGTTTGTCATACAGCAATACTTGATTGTGGTCTAATCCCCCTGGGGGGATTACTTAGCCTAATCCTGGGGGGCCTACTGGTCGCTGTTGCTACTTTTTGCCAACTGCTGGGCGGTGTGTCACTGCTGCTGGGCTACAAGGTGGAAATTGGAGTATTTCTGCTGATCATCTTTTTCATTCCGACAATGCTGCTAGCTAGCCCTAACTTTATGGGCGATGGAGCACAATGGAACGAGGGGCTGGTGCAGTCAGCATAGACGAAGGATGGAAGTGAGTATGCAATTCAGGTAACCCACCTGACTAAAGTTCACCTGACTCTTGAGCTTCAGTCAGTTGAGCACTTTCAAGCTGCTGCTCCAACTCTTCCACCGTAGGCAGCGTACCTTGCAAATCTGCCGGTAGCTCCCGACCCAAACGATGGGTGGCCACCCCGATGGGTTTGTTCACATCCCGAAGAGAATACTCCGCCACCGTTGCATCATTGGATTTACACAAAATCATACCGATGGTGGGCTGATCGTCTGGATGACGCAACAAATCATCCACCGCTGACACAAAGAAATTCATCTTGCCGGAAAATTCCGGTTCAAACTCACCCAGCTTCAAATCGATCACCACAAAGCAGCGCAACTTCAGGTGATAAAACAGCAGGTCAATGGCGTAGTCCTTGGTACCCACCTGGATGGGATATTGGCTACCCACAAACGAAAACCCCACCCCCAGCTCCAGCAAAAAGTCGCGGATATGGGTGAGTAAGGACTTTTCCAGGTCCCGATCCTGGGCATCTGCCGCCAGGGTCAGAAAATCAAAATTGTAGGGATCTTTAATCAGGTTTTGGGCCAGATCCGACTGGGCAGGGGGAAGCGTGCGTTCAAAATTAGTAATGGCAGCGCTGGGTGATGGCTGCTGGTGCACCCCTTGCTCAATTTGCAACAGCAGCACATTGCGACTCCAGCCATTCTCAATGGTTTGGCGTGCATACCACAGCCGCTGTTCAGGATCCTTAAGCACGTCTAATAGCCGCACATTATGGCCCCAGGGAATTTGGGAAAAAACCTGCTGCACCAACACACCATCGGGATTAGCGTCGGCAAAGGCTCGCATATATTTCAGATTGCGGGCCGAAAAGCCGGTCATGTCAGGGAAGTCCCGTTTCAGATCCTTCGCTAGCCGATCGATCACCTTAGTGCCCCAGCCTTCCTGGTGCTGCCGGTCTAGAATTTCGCGGCCAATTTGCCAATAGAGCAAAATCAGCTCTTGGTTGACTGCTAGGGCCGCTTTTACCTGGGCCGAACGAATGCGATCCTTGAGGGACTGCAAAAACTGACGATAGTTATCGGGGGACAGGGGATTGGCCATGGCTAGAAGAAAACCTGCAAGCGCACCTTAAGGGACAAAGCTAGCCCAACTATACTCGGCCCGTCACAAGTCGCCTGGCCCACCATACCTGCACCCCAAGTTTTGCATACTGACAGCTGGCAGGAACGCCGGGTGTCAGCAGATTAATCCATGGCTGGCCAAAGAAAATGGCTGCCCCAACCCCAAAGGGTGGTGAACAGCCAAGGCAATCATCACTATTCAGCACCTTGACTTCTACTTAAGAAATCTTAGATGCCTTCACATTTATTAATATAAGCGAATAAAAGTACAAAATAGAACTTTTCTATAGAGATCTGGGAAAATACGGGCCCTATGGTTGCCCCCAACGGCCAGGTGAAATGGCCTCACGGATGGGAGCACTATTGGTTTAGGGTTGGTGATTGGTGGGGTAGAGCGCTCACCACTGGCAGCATGTTGAGTAGGGGTGGACATGGTGGATAAATGCAGGGTGGCGGTAATTGGTGGGGGAGCGGCTGGTTTTTTTGGTGCGATCGCAGCCGCCACCCCCCACACCCAGGTCACCCTCTACGAAGCCGGTCCCGAATGCCTCGCCAAAGTTCGGATCTCCGGCGGTGGTCGCTGCAACGTCACCCACCATTGTTTTGACCCTGCCCAGCTGGTGCAAAACTATCCCCGAGGTGGCAAAGCCCTACGGGGAGCATTTTCGCGATTTCAGCCGCAGGACACCATCGCCTGGTACCGGCAACGGGGGGTCAAGCTAAAAACCGAAGCTGACGGACGCATGTTTCCCGTTACCGATGACTCGGCCACCATTGTGGACTGCCTAATGCAAGCGGCCCATAAAGCAGAGGTCACCATCAAAACTCGCTCCCCCGTGGGGAAAATTACCGCAACCCAGCCAGGATTTACCCTGGGCCTCAAGGGCGGCAAAATAGAGTGCGATCGCATCCTACTCGCCACCGGCAGTAGTCCCCAGGGCTATCGCATGGCTCAAAGTCAGGGCCACACCATAGCCTCCCCTGTGCCATCCCTCTTCACATTCACCATTAAAGATCCGGCCCTCAGGGAACGTAGCGGGCTATCCATGAGTCCTATTGAATTACGGCTCAAGCTAAACGGCCAGAAGAAACCGCTGACCCAAACCGGTCCAGTCCTAGTGACCCACTGGGGCTTGAGCGGCCCGGCCATTTTAAAATTGTCGGCCTGGGGTGCCCGTGCTTTGCACGACCAGAAATATCAAGCAACAGTCTTAATCAACTGGTTACCCCAGCTCAGTCAGGATGAAGTGCGCACACTACTGCAACAAGCAAAGCAGGATGGAGGAAAACGTTCAATCTCAAACCACAATCCCACCTCAGCACCAAAACGTTTGTGGACCTACTTTGTACAGCGCGCCCAGATCGATCCTTTAACCCAGTGGACAACACTGTCCAACAAAGCCATCAACAAACTGACCCAAGAACTCTGCCAAGGCGATTACCAGCTGCAAGGCAAGGGCGTATTTAAGGACGAATTTGTCACCTGTGGTGGCATTCAACTCAAGGAAATCAACTTTAAAACCATGGAAAGTCGTCTTTCCCCAGGGCTCTTCACTGCTGGCGAGATTCTCGACATAGACGGCATCACGGGTGGATTTAATTTCCAAAATGCGTGGACAACAGGATGGTTAGCTGGCCAAGCCATGGCCAAGCCCTAAAGACGGGCTTCCATAGAACAGCCCTAGTCCACCGATACCCCAACGGTACATCAGTTGCTGTGGATGCCGCGTAACGCGTCACTATGGCTTGCAAACAACACCAACGGCCTAACCTATGGACACTCGGCTTTGCCTAAACAGCCCCTTTTAGCAGAAGGATTGCCAGATAGCCCATGGCAACGCACAGCCCCTTGGAATAAATTACTCAGCCCCCCTCCTTTGATCAGCAAAAAGTCATTCCGCAAATCAGCTTAGATATTTTACGCACTTTGCCACTCCAGATTTAAAGTGTTCCAAAAAACACTACGAAGAAACACTTAATCCATTAAAAAAACCTTGATCAAGCTTGAGTATGTTCCCCAAAAAATAAACATCAAACATCTTCTTAAACTCAAACAAACAAACATCAGGGACAGTGAAAGCCTTCCATAAAGGGCCTTTAAGTCCATATAAAGATCCGTTAATTTATTGTTTTTTTGCCTGACAAAAACAGAACAATTGAAATTGTTGTTTTCATAGAATAACCACTAATACTTTGCAGTTCATTTATGGTTATTAATACGGAGAACCGTTAGATTAGTGATGTCAGTGCGGGATATCTACCTATATAGAAACGCATGCCAACAACAAGAAAAAGGCGTCAATAAATTTATTACTTAGGTTGCGCCTTCAAGCAATCAGTCCTGCACTGTCAGGTTTCAAAATTCTTGTTGACCATCAAACAACCAACATCAGTTGTGCCTCCAACCCATGGTAGGCGCAATGGTTGCAGCGGCATGCCACAGAGTCATCTCAGCACACCATTTAATTATTACATTCAACACACTTAAGGAACAGACGATTCACATGGATAGTACATCTCTTGACAACAACACAGGTCTGGGCAATTCTGTCTTTTTTGACCTTAATGCCAATGGTGTTCAAGATGAGGGTGAGTTTGGTGCAGGCGATGTTCTCGTTAAATTGCTGAACCCTGATGGTTCTGCAGCGCTTGACAGCAACGGTCATCCCATCACAACTGTTACTAATGGCAGTGGTGAATACTCATTCACAGGACTCGCTGCCGGTGAATATAAGGTCCAGTTCGTTGCCCCTGAAGGCTTTACCTTCACCACAGCCAATACAGGTAGCAACGACAGCCTAGATTCCGATGCAGATAGACACGGCCTCACTCAAACCGTTGTTGTTACAGATGGCAGCTTTAACGACACCGTGGATGCGGGTCTAGTAAGACCTGCAGGCCTAGGTAACTTCGTCTTTGAAGACCTCAATGGCAATGGCGTTCAAGATGCAGG
>CALHGI010000319.1 GCA_938029995.1 uncultured cyanobacterium
CATCTCTTCTGATGGCTCTTCTACCGAGTTATGGCATCAGACCACCCCTGAACAAAACGAGCTAATTGCTATTTTAGATCAGCAAGTTATCAGTAGCTTTGATGTAGGGTTTTCATTCCTAGCGTAAGGGACAGCATTTAGATAACATCCAATTTAGCCGGACTTCGACTCCGCTCAGTCCTCTATTTTCGCTTTGAGGACTATGGATCTTATTAATTTCTCTGCCCTAAATCGGTTCACCCTACTGGCTATCCAGTATCCAGGCCCTCTTATCCCGTTTTTGAGTGCTCCTGGGTCTATGACTAGGCTTAAAGCCCCCAAGATTGGGGGTTGGGGGCCTGATCAAGGATTTCATTTGCGAGAAATCTTGTGTAATTTTATTGTGCCTACCCACTCATGGCTGCATCTGTCGTATCAAGGCCTCAACAAAAAACAACGGCCCCCGCCGGGCTACTGGTGGCCCCCGCCATCATCGCCCTGGTGCTATGGATGGTGGTGCCGCTGGCGATGGCCATTTGGTTTGCCTGCCAGCGCTATAACTTACTCTCCCCTGATAATCGTGAGTTTGTCGGTGTGCAGAACTTTGTTTATGTGCTCACCGACTCCTCCCTGTGGATCTCCATTGGCATCACCTTGATGTTGGTGATGTCGGTGCTGGTGATTACCATCGGTTTGGGCACCCTGCTGGCGGTGTTGTTTAACCAGGAGTTTGCAGGACGTGGCGTGGCTCGGGTGTTGGCCATCTCGCCGTTTTTTGTGATGCCCACGGTGAGCGCCCTGATCTGGAAAAATATGCTGATGCATCCGGTGAATGGGCTATTTGCCCAGGTTACACGGGGTCTGGGGCTGGGGGCCATTGACTGGTTTGCGGATCTGCCCCTGTTGGCCATCATCATTATTGTGTCGTGGCAGTGGCTGCCCTTTGCCCTGTTGATTTTGTTGACGTCCATCCAGTCGTTGGACACCGACCAGATGGAGGCCGCCCGCATGGATGGGGCCAATGCTCTCGCGCTGTTTCGGTTTGTGGTGCTGCCCCACCTGAGCCGTGCGATCGCAGTGGTGGCCATGATCGAAACCATCTTTTTCCTGGCGATTTTTGCCGAGATTTTTGTCACCACCGCCGGTGGTCCCGGCCTCGCCACCACCAACCTGGCCTACTACATTTACCTAAAAGCCCTGCTGGAATTTGATGTGGGTGGGGCCTCCGCCGGGGGGCTGATCGCCGTGGTCCTGGCCAATATTATCGCCATTTTTCTCATGCGCAGCGTTGCCCGTAATTTGGATACCTAACATGGCAAGTAAATCCTCTTCCCCATGGTGGATAACTCTTTTGGGCTGGCTGGTGGCGGGGCTGCTGTGCTTCCCCATTTTCTGGATGTTCATCACCAGTTTCAAAACAGAAGTTGCAGCGGTGGCCACCCCACCCCAACTGTTGTTCAAGCCTACCCTGGAAAACTACGCTGACATTCAGGCTAGGGCCTCCTACTTTACCTTTGCCTGGAACAGTGTGGTGATTTCCTTAGGGGCAACAATTTTGGCCCTGGTGTTGGCCATTCCGGCGGCCTATGCCATGTCATTTTTCCCCACCAAGCGCACCAAGGGCACCCTGGTGTGGATGCTCTCCACTAAAATGTTGCCCGCCGTGGGGGTGCTGATGCCGATTTATATTCTGGCGCGGGAGATGGGGCTGTTGGATACCCGCATCGGCTTGGTGATTATTAATACGTTAATTAATCTGCCCATTGTGGTGTGGATGATCTATAGCTTTTTCAAGGAAGTACCCAAAGAGATTTTAGAAGCCGATCGCATGGATGGCGCATCCACCTGGCAAGAGCTGCGCCATGTGCTGTTGCCCCTGGCGCTACCGGGCATTGCGTCTACGGCCCTACTGTCGATCATTCTGTCCTGGAATGAGGCCTTTTGGAGCCTGAATCTGACCACCTTTGATGCCGCTCCATTGACCTCATTTATCGCCTCATTTTCCAGTCCCCAGGGGCTGTTTTGGGCCAAACTGTCGGCGGCGTCAACGCTTGCGATCGCACCGATCCTGATCTTTGGCTGGATTAGCCAGCGGCAGCTGGTGCGGGGTCTTACATTTGGGGCCGTTAAGTAGACAAATAACAACCGTTTTGCCCATTTGAACTGCATATTTCATAACTAAGGGTGAGAAAACCATGGCCACTGTCACATTAAGAAATATCCATAAATCCTACGGCGATAACGAGGTGATCAAAGGTGTCGATCTCGATATCGACGATCGAGAATTTGTTGTCTTTGTGGGGCCCTCCGGCTGTGGTAAATCCACGCTGCTGCGTATGATCGCCGGGTTAGAAGACATCACCGCTGGCGAGCTGCTGGTGGACGGTGAACGGATGAATGAGGTGCCACCGGACAAGCGCGGGCTGGCCATGGTGTTCCAGACCTATGCCCTCTATCCCCACATGAGCGTGGCAGAAAACATGGCCTTTAGCCTACGGCTGGCCGGCATGTCCAAAGCAAAGCGTTGGGAACGGGCCAAGGAAGTCGCCCGCACCCTACAGCTAGAACCGCTGTTAGATCGTAAACCCAAGGCCCTCTCCGGTGGACAGCGGCAGCGGGTGGCCATTGGTCGCGCCCTGGTGCGCAATCCTCGGGTATTTCTTTTCGACGAACCCCTCTCTAACCTAGATGCCGCCCTGCGGGTACAAATGCGGCTGGAGCTGTCCAGCCTCCACGACAGTCTCCAGTCCACCATGATCTACGTCACCCACGACCAGGTGGAGGCCATGACCCTGGCGGACAAGATTGTCGTGCTACAAGGGGGCGTGGTGGAACAGGTGGGGTCGCCCCTGGAGCTGTACCACCATCCTAACAACTTGTTTGTTGCTGGATTTATCGGTTCTCCTAAAATGAACTTTCTGCCGGTGATGACCACCGGCGTGCAAGATTCCGGCACCAATGTACGTCTGCCGGGGGATGCGGTTGTGACCGTGCCCGTGCAGCCCAAAATGCTGATGGTGGGCGATCGCGCCACCCTGGGCATTCGTCCGGAGCATCTGCGCATTGATGCCAACAATCCCACGGTGATGGGTGAGGTACTGGTGGTGGAGCGTTTAGGGGGTGAAACCTACCTCTACGTCAAAATTGCGGGCGGCGACACCTTTATTGTGCAGGCCGACGGCGACAGTCGGGCCAAGGTCAGGGATCATGTCCCGATTTACATCGATGGCCATCTATGCCATCTGTTCAATGCCGACGGCCTGGCGGTTCCCCAAGCCGAACGTCATCACCTGACGTTGTCAACCCCGGAAGTCTCTCAAACTCAAGCATCGCATCAGACCTATGCCCAGCACCCCCAATCTAGCCAAACTGACTGAGCGTTCTCTCCTGCAGTTATCTGCTCAGGTGCGTGTCCCTGACTATGATCGCAGCGGCGTCACCTACGGCATTGTTCACTTTGGTGTCGGCGGCTTTCACCGAGCCCACCAGGCGCTCTTTTTAGACAACTATCTGGCCCGCCACAGCCACTGGGGGATCTGCGGTGTCGGACTGCTGCCGTTTGACCAAAAAATGAGGGATGTGATGCAGTCCCAGGACTGTCTTTACACCCTGGTGGAGCGTTCTCCCGCGGGCGACAGTGGGCGCGTCATTGGGTCAATTGTGAAATACCTGTTTGCCCCCGATGACCGGGAAGCGGTGATTGAGGCCCTGGCGGCCCCCCAGTGCCGTATTGTTACCCTGACCATTACCGAAGGTGGGTACTACGTGGTCGAAGGCACGGGGGAATTTGATCTGGGCCATCCGACGATCCAGCACGATTTACACCATCCTGACACCCCCCACGGTGTCTATGGCTTTCTCACTGCAGCGCTGGCACGACGGCGGCAGCGGCATCTGCCCCCATTTACCGTACTGTCCTGCGACAATATCCAGGGCAACGGCCACCTGGTAAAAAGAATGCTAACGGCCTTTGCAAACAAACAAAATCCGGAGCTGGGCCAGTGGATTGAAGAGACTGTGGCCTTCCCCAACAGCATGGTGGATCGCATTACCCCCTCTACCACCCCTGGGGATATTGAGATGGTGCGGGGTCGTTTTGGGGTTGATGACGGTTGGCCGGTGGTGGCAGAACCCTTTATACAGTGGGTGGTGGAAGACCGGTTCTGTGCCGGTCGGCCCGATTGGGAATCCGTTGGTGTGCAGATGACGGACGATGTGCAGCCCTACGAAATGATGAAGCTGCGGCTGCTGAATGCTAGCCATTCTCTCATCGGCTACCTGGGGTCGCTCCTGGGCTACACCTACACCTCCGAAGCCATGGCGGACCCGCTGATTTGTCAGGTTGTTGAACGACTGATGGATGAGGTGTCACCGACGCTGCCCCCCTTGCCGGGGATTCAGCTCAGCAAGTATAAACAAACCCTGATGGAGCGATTTGCCAATCCGAAGGTGCGCGATCAGCTGTCCCGGCTATGTTTGAATGGCTCGGATAAGATCCCTAAATTTATCCTCGGCAGCGTCAGGGATAGGGTGTCCCAGGGTGGTTCTGTTGTGTATTTGAGTTTTGCGATCGCGCTCTGGTTTCGTTACCTTAATGGCCAGAATGACCAAGGTAAGCTTCTGCCCATTGAGGATCCCATGGCAAAATTGCTCACAGACAAGGCCTTGGCCGGAAAACATAGCCCCACTATGCTACTCGCCATAGAACCCATCTTTGGCAACCTATCCACCTCGACAGTGTTTGTAGACACCGTTACCCATCATCTACAACAGCTATACACCCTGGGAACAAAAGATACGCTATCGAGACTGACATCAGTCTAAGCTCTGGAGTGAACCCGGTGTAAGTTCTCAAATTTCGCCCTAACTCTCCTGGAGGGTAGCCTAAGGAGCAGGGTTGATTCAATGTGATGGAATAAAACGCAGAATAGAGTCATGATTTTTTTTCCTTGACTGATGGCTCTGGTCGAAGCTCTACAAACGATTCCCGACTATCTCAAAGCCAGAGGTAAGCGTCAGCCGCTTGGGATTATGTTGGTTGTGATTGTTATGGGCAACTTGGCCGTTTACTGGGGTAACCGGCCCTAGAAGAGTTTGCCAAACGCTTTAAAGAAGTTCTGGGGGATGCGGTAAAAGATATTGCTGATGAGCTAGAACTCGACTACGAAAGCTATGGTTCCATCACCTGGCGCAAGCGGGCCAAAATGGCAGGTGTTGAGCCAGACAATTGTTTTTACTTTCAGAATGAAGCAGTTGTTAGGGGCAGATGTGATGTAGATCTCAGTCAGGGTTATCCTCC
>CALHGI010000320.1 GCA_938029995.1 uncultured cyanobacterium
CGATGACGATAGCCACTCCCACTGCACCCAAGTCTCTTGATTCTGTGTTGAAACCCTATGGTCCTGAGGCAAGGCAAGCGGTGACTCAAATTCTCGCCGAATATGGCATACGGATAACCGACCCGATTGCGGCGGTGATTAGTTCCATCTACGCGGCCAATCTTCAAAACCTTAGTCAGTTAGCCCAGGTGCCCGCAGCGTTTCAAGACCAGGTACAACAGGAAGTTAAAAGTTTTGGGGCCTTATCCCAAGACCTTAAAGAACAGCTGCGGGGGATGTTGGAGCAGAAGAATATTGACCTGTCCAAAGATTTGGGCACAGCGCTAGGACAGGTGGTGGAAAAAGCGGTTACTCAGCACTGCAAGCGTATTGACCGGGTCAGCGATAAACAGGTTTGGATACGGGCAGGATTGCCTGCTTTGGGGATAGCAGCGCTATTGATGTTAGGTGGGGTGGGGTTTGGGTATGCCTTCGGGGTCCATCGGGTCACTCAGGGGGGACAGGCGAAGGTGCTATCGTCAGCTGAATTGGCGGCACTACAGTGGTTGACCTCTGAAGAAGGAAAGCTGGCTTGGGAAATGGGAATACATAATCGAGGGGTGATTCAGCAGTGTTTTGAAGAAACTAAATAAATGAAGAATCAGAACACTAATCAAGCCAATAATTGGGCTGAGGCACACTTCAAAAAATCAGACATTTAATTTTCCTCACTCGCCTGATTAACATCGCATTTACCGCCTCTCAAAAACCACTGATTTTTTGCAAACCAAGTGTTCCAGAATTGCAGACGAAAGAAGAGCCAACTTTGAAAATTGCCTTATTGGCCTGAAACTGGTGCGATCGCATCGCCCACAGTACACATAATTACCTAACCCTTTAAAGAGCGTCATTTAGCCACTAGTGGAGCGTCAACGCTAAGAATTGGGATCATCGAGAGTGTTGCGATAGTCTGTATGGAGCAATTAAACGTCCCATGCAGAAGAAATATATCGTCCGGTTAAGCGAGTCCGAACACCAGCACCTTGAAGAGATCGTCAAAACCCTGAGTGGCAGTAGCCAGAAAGTTCGACGAGCTCAGATATTGCTCAAAGCCGATATCGAACGAGCAAACTGGAGTGACCAGAGCATCGCAGAGGCCTATAACTGCCGTCGACAGACTGTGGAAAATTTGCGACGTCGCTTGGTGGAAGACGGGTTTGAGGTGGCCCTTAACGGGAAGCGCCGAAGTCAGCCACCGACGGAGAAATTGCTGGATGGAGAACAGGAAGCTCAGGTGATTGCGACTCGTCTAGGTCGACCCCCCAAAGGGTATAGCACCTGGTCACTTCGCCTGCTAGCGCGCAAAGTCGTCGAATTGGGCATTGCTGAGACGGTGAGCCATGAGACGGTACGGCAGACGCTGAAAAAAACGGTATGAGCAATCGCAAGCTAGAGTACTGGGTGATTCCGCCTGATGCAGACGCCGAGTTTGCAGCTCACATGGAGGCTGTGCTTGACCTCTATGCCCAGCCTTATGATCCGACTCGCCCCGTCTTGTGCATGGACGAACAACCTGTACAACTCCAAAAAGAAACCCGTTCACCGCAACCGGCAACCGCTGACCATGGTCAGCGTGTGGACTATGAGTATGAGCGAGCCGGAACCGCTAGTATCTTCATGTTTACAGAGCCCTTGGCTGGGTGGCGTAAGGTCAGCGTTCGGGAACGTCGAACCAAGGCTGATTGGGCACTTGAAGTTGCCCAGGTGATCGATGAACGCTATGGGCAAGATGAGCGAGTACAACTTGTCTGCGACAATCTCAACACCCATACCATCGGTGCATTTTACGAAGCCTTTGAACCTGAACAGGCACGACTCTTGGTGCGTCGTATCGATTTCTGTTTTACCCCGAAGCATGGGAGTTGGCTCAATATTGCTGAGAATGAGTTGAGTGCCATGACAAGGCAGTGTGTCAACGGCAGACGCTTTGGTGATATCGAAACGCTACGGTCTGAAACAGCCGCTTGGGCTAATGATGTTAACAGTACTCAGAGAGGTGTTGATTGGCAGATGAAGATTGACGATGCACGCTACAAGTTAGCGTCCGTCTATCACAAAATTAAGTCTTGACGCTCCACTAGATTCCATAAGCAGCCTGATCAATGGCTAAAATACCCATCATGCCTTGGTCTTCGTGGTCCAGGATATGGCAGTGATAAACTGTGCGTCCGATAAAATCTTCAAAACGTACCCGAATAGTAACAGTCTCATAGCCTTTGATGCTGACTGTATCTTTCCAAGATAAAAGAGAATCTGGCTTATCGTTACGTTCAATTACCTGAAAACGGTTGGTATGTAAGTGAAATGGGTGATCAATACTCGCTTGATTAATAATACGCCAATCTTCTACCTGATTAAGGTTAACCCTGGTATCCACACGATTCATATCAAAGGATTTATCGTTGATAATAAATCCACTGGCTCCGCCTCCGATGCCATGATTAAGCACGAACTCTCGGGTACGGTTGGGGGTTGGTAGTGGCTCAACAGGAATTAGTTTTTGAGGTAACGACAATGGCTCGGAATACTCGCTGGGCTGATAACGGAGAGTGGCAACGGTTGTTTTGGTAGACTGAACAACACCTGGCATTTGCTTAACGGATCGCCCTAATGACTCCACCATGGTGCCAATGCCTCGATCATAAGGGAGACTAATCAATTGATAGTTTCCAGATGTTTGCTGCCCTGGAATGAGTAGTTCGGCCCGCTCACCGGGAGAGAGTCGTAGGGTATCGAGTTGGGTCGGTTTTGATATCGCACCTCGATCTGTTGCCATCAGAAACCAGGGATGATTCTGTAGTTTTAACTGATAAATTCGGGAGGCTGAAGC
>CALHGI010000321.1 GCA_938029995.1 uncultured cyanobacterium
CGGCCCATTCCACCACTCAAGCGATGGATCATGATTTTGCTGGCTTGGTGATTAATCCGGGGGAGGACTTGCAAAAGCAACTCCAAGGGTAGACAACGACCTACGGCATCGTGTAGCACCTTGTGGCAAATGAAACCATCGGCCATGGTCAGCCATGGCGTCTCCCGTAGTTGGTGGAGGGGGTCTGGGCAGGATTTGAAGATTGTTGTTTATACCTATAGTCGCCTGCCAAAAAGAGTTTAACGGTGACAACGACGTTCTTGGTGGGGCCACAACAATCCCACAACAATCATAGATAGGTGAGGGATGACACCCTGGCGCACTCCATCACCCATGGTTGCATTGACTAAACTTGAACTGTAGAAAGGCGGAGAACGTAACGCTATGGCTCAGCTCAAAGCACGTCGTTCGGAAAATGTAGACGGTGACTTTTTTGTGGATACGTCTTGTATTGACTGCGATACCTGTCGTTGGATGGCACCGAAAGTGTTTAGTCGCCGTGGGGAGATGTCGGCGGTACAGGCTCAACCGACAACACCAGAGCAGCGCCTGCAGGCCCTTCAAGCTTTACTCTCCTGCCCAACGGCCTCTATTGGTACGGTGGCTCCCCCTAGGGATATTAAGCAAGCCCAGGCGCAGCTACCAGGACAAATCGAAGATAACGTTTACCACTGTGGCTACCACTCAGAGCAGTCCTATGGGGCGGCTAGCTATTTTATCCAGCGGCCTGGGGGCAATGTGCTGATTGATTCGCCTCGGTTTACGCCCCCTTTAGTGAACCAACTAGAAGCCATGGGTGGGGTGAGCTATTTATATCTGACCCATCGGGATGATGTGGCGGACCATGATAAGTTTCAGACCCATTTTGGCTGTCAACGCATCCTCCACCAGGACGACATCACCGCCGATACCCAAGCGATCGAACTCCCGCTCACTGGCCAGGAGCCCTACGCACTCGCCCCTGACCTCACCATCATTCCAGTCCCTGGCCATAGCCCCGGTCACACGGTTCTGCTCTACCAGGATAAGTTTCTGTTTACAGGCGATCACTTAGCCTGGTCGGTGCGGCTGGGACATCTTTACGGATTTCGTCGCTTTTGCTGGTACTCCTGGGCCGAGCAGATCAGGTCCATGAAACGTCTGACGGATTACTCATTTGAGTGGGTCCTGCCGGGCCATGGTCGACGGTTTCAAAGTGGCACCATGGCGGCAGAATTACAGACATGCATTGACTGGATGGAAACGGCCTAGCTGCTTTGCTGGGTGGGCCGTAGCAAGATGTCATGCACTTGTACATGGTCGGGTTGGCCTAGGGCATAGCCGACGGCGTTGGCGATGTCCTGGGGCTGCAGTATGGGGAATTGACTGTAGACCGCCTGGGCCTGTTCAGGGCTACCGGAGTATTTTTCGGCAAACTCCGTTTCCACAAAGCCGGGGCTAATGGATGAGATGCGAATGGCGCTGTTGTTCGCCCGCAGTTCCTGGCGTAGACCTTCGGTGAGGGCGCGGACGGCAAATTTAGAGGCGGAGTACATGCCGCTGCCGGGGACGCGATGGCCCGACATGGAGCTGATGTGGAGGATATGGCCGTGGTCGTCCCCGAGGGAGCGCATCAGCTGGATCGCTTCGCGGGTGCAGATACACAGGGCCAGGACGTTCACATCTAGGGTTTCACGCCACTTTTCGGTGGTACCGGTGGTGAGGGATTCTTGGTAGCCGAGGCCAGCATTATTGACCAGAACGTCGAGGCGGTTAAAGCGGGTTGAGATCGCACGAAACCAATCCAAAATCTGGCTTTCGGTCCTCAAGTCAACCGTCTGAGTCAGCACCTCAACATGATGGGTCTGGGATAAATGGTTAGCCAACTCTGTGAGCCGCTTCCCACGACGGGCACATAGGGCCAAGTCATAGCCATCGGCAGCAAGGTGAGTGGCAATGGCGGTACCGATGCCGCTGGAGGCTCCAGTAATGGCTGCGACAGGACGATGGGTCATAGGGGGAGCAAAAATTAGTTACGAACCCTTTTGATTTTGAGAACGGAAGCGACCGCTGTCAAAGCCTCGCTGCTTTAGGTGCTTCGTTTTACGCCCCGTCACCCGCTTGCGCCACATTTTAAAGCTGGATTGCTTCATCTCCCGTCGCATCAGGGCAATCACCTGCTTTTCCTGGAGGCCATATTGCAGCTCAATCACCTCAAAAGGGGTGCGGTCCTCCCAGGCCATTTCTATGACACGGTTAATGCTGTCGGAGTCTAGTTCGGGGAGTTTCATTGCGCACTGGGTTTAAACGTTGGCCACCTATAGTGTGGCGCACATAGCTCAAGCCCGGTGTGATCGTTGAAAGCTTGTGGGATTAAGAGATGCGGGTACGGCCTAGGGATCTAGGCAACCGTTAGCGATACAACCATGAAATTTTGCCGTAGAGCCAACTATAGGTTTCAACTTCGACATGGTTTATGAGAATATTATGTCTAAGTATTTATTTCAAACGTTTTTCTCCGCAGGAGGTTCGGTAATGGACATTGATTTCCGGGTTGTAGCTGTACTTGCTCCCATTGCCCTAGCTGCGGGCTGGGCTGGTTTTAACATCTTCCAAGCTGCATTAGGCCAAGTTCAGGCTATGTTTGGTGACGACTAAAGCCTGTTTTGTACAGAAAAGTTATCGAATTACTCATATAGGCTGCCTTCCTGACGGAGGCAGCTTTTTATTTGAGCGATGCCGAGCCAGGGATACGTGATGCTGACCATGACATAACGGCCACCGGCCTGGATTACGGTATCTTTGCAGCCGCATAGGGAGAAAGGGCCAAATGTTAGTCATTTACCCACCAGCAACAGAGCGATAGGTGAATTTAGCCTGGATTCAGTTGGAAAACTGGGCGGCCCTTAACCCAGCTCTAACTGCTCTAGCTGAGCCATGATTTGCGCAAAGGCGATGCCCCGATGGCTGTGGGTTTCCTTTTGCTGACGACTCATTTCAGCAAAACTTTTACCCTGACTGGGAACGTAAAAAATAGGGTCATAGCCAAATCCACCGCTACCTTGGGCCCCAGTTAAAATTTCACCGGGACAGATGCCTTCGGTTTCTAGGGCGATGGTGCCGTCAGGTCTGGCCAGGGCCAGGGCACAGACAAACTGAGCGCTCCGGTTCGGACTATCCTTCAGTTCTCTCAGTACGCGATCAATGCGGCCCTGATCATCCTTGCCATAGCGGGCGGAGTAAAGGCCTGGGGCACCGTCTAGGGCATCAATTTGCAAACCGGAGTCGTCGGCAATGGACCATTGCTGGGTTGCGATCGCAACTTCCCGTGCCTTCAGGCGCGCATTCTCCATAAACGTTGTGCCCGTCTCATCCACATCAATGTCCTTGGGCTTCAGCTGTAAATCCCAACCCAAGGGGGTCAGATAAACCTGCATTTCCTTTAATTTTCCAGGATTTCCCGTGGCAACGATAACGGTGGGCATAGGGGTACGGATGGGGTTGTGCGTCCATATTTAACCATGAACCCACGGTCTTAGAGACATGCTCGGTCCCTGACAACCGCCCGGACAAGGGAGTGGAGAAAACCTGGTAGCGTAATCCATGGACATGCTCAACCGCCTTCATTGCCTTGGATACTTCACCCACCGATAGCAGCCCCCACTACTGGCAGCTGCTGCCCTACATTCGTCGTCAGCAGGCTATCCTCATTCCTGCCTTTGTGTGCACCCTGGTATTCACCATTTATTGGCCGATTTTAGCCAAGCTGGGGGGACTGGCCATTTCCACCCTGGTGCAGGGCCAAGTGGCGGCCTTTGGCAAAGTGGCAGCCCTCACCCTGATTGGATTACTGATCCAAAAAGCGGCCCAATATGGCCAAGATTCCCTCATGGCCAAGGCGGCCTTTAGGGTCGCACACCAGCTGCGTACCCGTGTCTACGGCCACTTACAAACCTTGAGCCTCACCTACTTTGAGCAGACCAAAACCGGGGATCTGGCCTATCGCCTCACCGAGGACGTGGACCGCATTGGAGAAGTGGTGTACAAGCTATTCCACGACTTTGTGCCCTCGGCACTACAGCTGGTGGTGGTCTTTGGCTACATGATTTACCTCAACTGGCAGCTGACAGCGACGGCGCTGATTCTGATTCCGCTGCTGGCGGTGCTATCTGGCTGGTTTGGGGAGAAAATGCTCACCGCCGCCCGTCGCAGCCAGGATAAGGTGGCCGATCTGTCCTCCCAGGTGGCGGAAGTGTTTGGCGGCATTCGCCTGGTGCAGGCCTTTGCGGCAGAAGAGTACGAAATTGACCGCTTTTCCCAAGCCTCTGCTAAAAACCGGGATGCCCGCTATTCGGTGGCCTGGCTCCAGGCGGTGCAGTTTCCCGTGGTGGGCTTTCTCTATGCGGGGATGATCGTGATTTTGCTGCTGGTGGGCACCTGGCAAATTAGCCTTGGCAACCTGGAGCGGGAAGGGTTTGGCACCTATGTGATCAATGCGCTGCTGCTAATTGACCCGGTGAATCATGTGATTCAAAACTTTAATGAGTTTAAGCAGGGGGAAGCGTCGGTGGATCGGGTGCTGGAACTATTGCACATTCAGCCCTTGGTGCAGGATATGCCCAACGCCCAACCGCTGCCGGTGGTCACCGGCCAGGTGGACTATCGGGAGGTGGGGTTTGCCTATGAAGCAGCCCACCCCGTATTGCAGCAGGTAAGTCTGACAGCCCAGCCGGGGCAAACCATTGCATTAGTGGGGCTGTCGGGGGCTGGAAAAACCACCCTAGTAAACCTATTGCCCCGTTTTTATGATGTGGCGACGGGGGAAATTTTGATCGATGGGGTGAATATTCGCCAGGTGACGTTGCAAAGTCTGCGGCGTCAGATTGGCATTGTGCCCCAGGAGAATGTCCTGTTCTCAGGGACAATTGCGGAGAATATTGCCTTTGGCCAAACAGACTGGCAGCTATCTGAGGTGGAAGCGGCGGCACGGGTGGCCAATGCCCATGGGTTTATCAGTGAGTTTTCCCAGGGTTACC
>CALHGI010000322.1 GCA_938029995.1 uncultured cyanobacterium
CTGCTGCCTGCGCCCGGCCCCCATCTGACTTTTGCCATATAGCCAGGCGGCAAACCCTAAGCAGATCAGCCCTGCTAGAACGGTGGCCAGCCCTGCTGTGCCTGTTTGTTGGGTCAGCACCCACACTAGCCATGCCGATGCCATGTACATGGGAAAGGCGAGGACCTGTTGCAGGGTTTCCATCCAGGCCCCAGGTTTGGGGAGTCGCCGTTGTAGTCCGGGTAATAAACTGATCAGCACGTAGGGCAAGGCAAAGCCCAGGCCCAGGGTTTGGAAAATTGCGATCGCAACCCAACCTGGCTGGGTCAGAGCCACCCCAATCGCCGTTGCCATAAACGGCGCTGTACAGGGCGTTGCCACCACCGTCGCAAAAACACCCGTAAAAAATTCACCCCCATAGCCTGCACGGTCAGTTAATGGCTGGCCCAGGCCCATCACCCTGGCCCCCACCACAAACACCCCCGATAAATTCAACCCAATGCCAAACATCACATAGGCCATCACCATAACAAAGGCCGGCGATTGTAGCTGAAACCCCCAGCCAATCTGTTGGCCCCAGGCTCGCAGCAGCAGCAAACTACCGGCAATGATGGCAAAGCTAACCAAAATTCCACTGGTAAACGCCAGCGCCTGCCAGCGTATTTGCTGGGGCCGATGCTGCGCTTTTTGCACCAGGTTCAGGGCCTTGAGGGACAGCACTGGAAACACACAGGGCATTAAGTTGAGCACCAGCCCCCCTAACCCCGCCAGGGCAAAGACGTGCCCTAGGGCAGGCGGGGGTGCGGCTGGGGCCAGCGCCTCTGGTGGAACCTCCGTAAGCGGTACAACCTGGGTATCGACGGTAAAGGCTTGGGTAACAGCGCTTGAGGCCTCCCCCATGGTCAACACACCACCCACGGTTTCCACCTCTGCCAGGTATCCCCGCTGTACCCGCAGGGTGAGCCCCGTTTGATGGCTCGTCAGCCGTTGCTCAGCAGCGTTAACGATGACGCCATCCTGATCAGGAAAAAAGCTAAGCTGCTCAATCTGAGCTGAGCCCAGCTCCGGTGCATTGATATATAAAACTAAGTCTGATGTGGTTAATGCCGTTGTTATGGGCCATGGGGATGGCTGGGGGATTGCCTGACGGGTGCGCTGAAACTCTTCCCTCCATCGCGCATTTTTGCGGGGCGGCCCTGCGGCTACGGGCAGGTTGATATCTAAAACAGCCTGCTCTGGAATGCAGGCGACGTTACACACGATCCAATCCGCATCTGCCCGTAGGTCAATGGACTCGGCTGTGATGTTTGTCGGCGGAGTCACCTGGCTGAGCAGGAGCACCTGGTCCGTATAGCCAAAGTTTAGTAGCGGCGCTATGGGTAAACGCTTGGGATAGGGCCAAACGATGTCGCTGATATTAAACCCCGGGGGGTGGCTCCAATGGATCCTGGGCGCTGCGCCAGAGTCTCCTGGATTGCGCCAGTACGTATGCCATTCGGGCTGGATTTCAAACTGGAGGGCCACCCAAAAAGGGACTCCCGGTTGAATGGTGTCTACTTCGCTAATAAGCTGTACCTGCCCATGGTCGGTTTGGACCGGGTTGGCCCCAGCCGGTGCTGTAAAACTGGGGATGAGGGGAGAAAGGATTGCTAGCACACTGAGTGTGGCAGTAATCACCCAGGCAACAAGCTGCTGGCGCATCTGGCTGAATGACCTTGTTGAGTGTGTCTACACCTTAGCAATTAGTTTATCTCACGGCATAGGGAGCATTGGGCAGCTAAAGTGCTTTCTGCGGCCCGGAACCGATACCCGAGGGCGAGCGGATTACCCGAGGGCGAGCGGATTACCCGAGGGCTGAGCGGAGTCGAAGCCCGGATGCTAGGTTCGATCCCGCTCAGCTTTAATATCTTTCACCGCTTCTCTAATAGCAGTTTCCACATTAAGCCACGCTTCATCACGGTCAGTCCAGGTGGTAATGGGCTTGGCATTGGTGGGAAACGCTTGCAGCTGGCTAAAGGGTGTCTTTTTCCAGTCCGCAGGGCGCAGAATAATGGGAATGACTCTGGCTTCGCCAGCCTGATGCCGCTCCATGGCTTGCTTGAGTTCAATCTCGTAGCAGTAGTCGGAGGCGATAAAGTCGGCGCTAATTAACAACAGGATAATGTCTGCGCTCTGGAGATTGTCGTCAATTTCCTTGGCCCAGTCTGCCCCAGCCACAATGCAACGGTCGTGCCAGGATTGGATCAGCTTTTGGCGTTGGAGAATTTTAAGGTGGGTGTCTAGTTCGTTGCGCAGGGGTTCGTCCTTGTGGGCATAGCTGTAGAACAGTTTGAGGGTCTGATTGCGGCGTTCCATGTCTGAAGTGCTTTGGCGACTGCCTTCGATATCTACGCCATTGAGTAAGTCTTGAACATTGAGGTTGATGAGTTCATCACCGACAACTTCATCAAAGGATTGTTGTCTCTTCCTTTCTCGGACCAGTAGGTTTTTGTAGCTGACAGCGACATTGGGATAGCCGGGGACAGGAACCAGTTCGGTGGGGGTAAACTTAAAGTTGCTGTGGATGCGGTCAAAGTCAGACCGGACAATGGCCAGTAGGCGACGGCGACTGGTCAGGGGACCGTTGACGCTAATGCTGACGATTTTTTCCTGGGGGTCGGCTTTGACTAGGGCTCGATTGCCTTCAAAAGTCAGAATAACGCCGGTGCGCCAGCGCAGCTGATGCGGGCTAAGCACATGGGTACGGACGATAAAGCGGGGGAGCAGGCCCTCCGGCAAAATGGGGTACTCGTAGCGAAAGTTGAGGCACTCAGCGGGCTCAAATGTGGATGCGGCTTCGGGTTGTTGTTTATCCAGCAGGTCTGGGATGAGATAGCGTTTGTCATCCTCTTGGAAAGGGAAGCACAGCTCGAACTTGCGCATGAGGCCCAATAGAAAATCGTGGCGTTCTAGCGGATAGTCCTTGGGGTCTAATAGCTCGGTGAGACAGTCAATGTCGAGTTCGCCGTTGGCGTTGGTCAGGTCGTGGTCATTGAGGAGGGTGTAGATGCCGTTGGTGACCCA
>CALHGI010000323.1 GCA_938029995.1 uncultured cyanobacterium
TCGTCGCCACCGGATTGCACACCGCCTAGGGCATAGATGTCTTTGGTGGTTTCTTCTTCGAGAATGTCTAGCACGTCGTCTACGGTGATGATGCCGACGAGGCGCTCCTCTGTGTCCACAACGGGGACGGCTAAAAAGTCATAGCGCTGGATCAGGCGGGCCACTTCCTCTTGGTCAATGCCCGTTTGCACGGAGACCACATCCCGGGTCATCAGGTCCCCGATGGTTTGGTCTGGCTGACCAATCACTAAAATCCGCAGCGATAAAATGCCCGTGAGGCGGCGGGCGCTATCGGTGACGTATAGGTAGTAAACGGTTTCACTAACGCTGGCCAGTTTGCGAATGTGGTTGAGCGCCCGCTCCACCGTCCAATCTTCTTTGAGGGCAATATACTCAGGGGTCATGGCCCGCCCGGCTGTCCCGGCTTCGTAGCCTAGGAGTAGGGCGGTGGCTTCTCGTTCTTGGGCGCTGAGTTGCTCTAGCAATTGCCGGACAATCTTGGCGGGTAGTTCGTCAAACAAACGGGCGCGATCATCGGGGGACATTTTGTCCACAATGTCGATCACATCCTGGCGTTTAAAGTCTTCGACTAGGACTTGTTGAATGCTGGTGTCAAGGTTTTCGTAAACCTCAATGGCTTCGCTTTTGGAGAGGAGGCGAAAGGCGATGGCCTGCATAGCCTCAGGCAGGCCTTCGATGGCTTCGGCAATGTCGGCGTGCTGTACTGGCACGAGCAATGCTTTAGCCCCTTGGTAATTGTCCTGTTCGAGTAGGGCTTGGAGTTGCGATCGCACAAGTTCACGCAGCTCCCTGCGTGAGAATGATGCAGCGCTAGTAGCCTGTTCAATATCCGTCAAGGAATGTCTACCCGAGAACCAGTTGCCTATAGTCTAGTGGCCGAATGGTTCCTGAACGAAGAAAATCCTGCAAATTTCTCAGCAAGATTTTATCCGTGGCTATGGACAAGACAGTCTGACAAACTACGCCACCTTTAAACCACGATGCTTCAATAGGGCATCGGTGCTAGGCCCACGACCGCGAAACGCCTCAAACACCGCCATGGGATGACGGCTGCCCCCTAGGGCCAACACCGTATCGCGAAAGCGCTGCCCGGTAGCTTGTACAGCACTCTCATTATCGATCCCCACTTCTTCAAATGCGGCAAAAGCATCGGCGCTGAGGACCTCGGCCCAGAAATAGCTGTAGTAACCAGCCGCATAGCCCCCAGCAAAAATATGGCCAAAGCTACAAAGAAAAGAATCCTCGGCTAGGGGGGGGAGAACCGTGGTTTTTTCCGCTAGACGATCCCGCACATCCCAGATGGTTTCGTCCCCACCGGGCTGATATTTGGCATGGAGTTCAATGTCCAGCCAACCAAAATTCACCTGGCGCAAAATGGCATTGCCGGTCATAAAGTTACGCGTTGCCAATAGCTTTTGGTAATCTTCCTCCGGCAAAGGTGCGCCCGTTTCATAGTGGCGGGCCATCTTAAACAGGGTGCTGCGGTCATAGCACCAGTTCTCCATAAACTGACTGGGCAGTTCCACCGCATCCCACTCCACATTATTAATGCCCGCAGCTCCTGGGTAGTTCACCACGGTGAGCATGTGCTGCAAACCATGGCCAAACTCATGGAAGAGGGTTTCCACTTCCCGAAAGGTCATCAGACTCGGTTTACCGTCAATCGGCGGGGACTGGTTGCACACCAAATAAGCAACGGGTAATCGCACCGACTCCTGAGCATCAGTGTGGGATCGCACAATGCATTCGTCCATCCAAGCCCCGCCTCGTTTTTCCGCCGGACGGCTGTAGGGGTCCAAATAGAAGTAGGCCATGGGCTGGCCACTGGCATCAGCAATGGCAAAGTAGCGCACGTCTGGGTGCCACACGGGTGCCTGACCATCGGCGGCGGTAATGGTCACGCCAAATAGACGAGTGGCCAACCCAAACAGCCCGTTGAGCACCCGAGGTAAGGGGAAATAGGGCCGCAGTGCTTCATCATTCAAATCAAATTCTTTTTCCCGCATCCGCTCTGCCCAAAAGGGAATATCCCACTGTTTCAGCCCATCGGCTTCCGGGGCGTTTTGGCCTTGGGCAAAGGCTTTAAGATCGTCTAATTCCTGAATGGCCGTGTCAAAGCTAGCGCTACGCAGCTCCTCCATCAGCGTTTCCACCGCTGTCACCGAGGGGGCCATTTTACGGGCAATGCTGAGGTCGGCGTAGGAGTCAAAGCCAAGCAGCTGGGCCTGCTGCTTTCTCAGCACCAGGGTTTGATCAATGAGCGGTGAGTTGTCTAAGTCACCGGAGGACGCTCGGCTGACATAGGCACGGTAGAGCTTTTCCCGCAGGTCTCGGCGCTGACTATGCTTAAGAAACGGTCCATAGCTGGGGATATCTAGGGTAATGAGCCAGGGGCCTGAGTCTGCGGTGGCTTCGGCTTTCCCAGCATCACGAGCGGCCTGGGCCGCCAGGCTGAGCAAGCTCGGGGGCAACCCGACAATGTCGGCCTGGGATGTGAGCATCAGGCTAAAGGCCTTGGTGGCATCTAGTACATGGTTGGAAAACTGGGTGGACAGCTCCGCCAGCTGCTGCTGGATTTGATTGAAATGCTGCTTAGCCTCCCCCTCTAGCCCCACGCCAGACAGCTCAGCATCTCGAATGGCGGCTTCCACAATGCGTCGCTGGGCGGCACTCAGGCTAGGGTCTTCCGCCAGTTGTTTGAACCCGTTATAAAAGGCTTTGCTTTGGCTAAGGCGAGTGGCAAACTGCACTAAAGCGGGCTGCACAGCTTCGTAAGCCGTGCGTAATTCTGGACTATTTTTCACCCCCATCAAATGCCCCAACACTCCCCAGGTCCACCCCAGTCTTTCACTGATTTTGGTGAGGGGAGCGGCCAAACCATCCCAGGTGGGAACCATGGTTTTTTCTAATGATTCCAAGGCAGCGGTCAGGTCACTGATCAGCTGCGTCACGGCGGGCTGTGCCTGATCGGGCTGGAGTCGATCAAAGGGGGGCAGACCCTGGCCAATTAAGAAGGGATTGGTGGCAGCGGGGGCACTGGTAGTTGCCTTAGAAGTCATAGGTGCTTGGGGGTGAAAAATCAATGTGACAGAATTTCAGGAAACCTACTTCCCAGAATCATTCCGACTTAGCTCTATAGTACTGTTATTTTTTGACAGCGTGGTGGAGTCCCGTGGAACAGCTGCCCCCATGGGGCCTCACCCCTGGGGGAGAGCCAATATGGGAGATTTAAACAAAATTATGGACTGGCTAAAGGGTTAACCTGCGTCGATGACTTCTGGGTCCAGAGCCTGGAGTAGTCGAGCGGCCTGGGTAATAACGCTCTCGCCACCGTTGACAACCACTAAGTATTCGCCGGCGTCCAATCGATCGCGATAGGGGGTGTCATTATTGTTGAAAAACATGGTGGGGCCGCCGCCGATAAAGAAGCTGCCCATGAGTCCAGAGCCTGCACCGAGCAAGCCTCCCATGAGCTGATTGCCCATTACTCCAGCCCAGGGAAAGGTGTCGAGCCCGGTAATGGCGTTAAATACAAAGCCGCCACCAAAGCCAAAGGGCACCAGCCAGGTGGCCATTAATCGCATCTGACGCCAGGCCACTTCCCTGGGGTTGCGCAGGCCAAACTCATCGTCTGAGGTGTACCCATCACCCAGAATGGAAATATCGTCCATGGCAAAGTTGCTAGCCTCCAGCCTCGCATAGGCTTCTTCGGCTTGGGTGCGATCGCAAAAAACAGCGACAAGGTATCTCATAAGGGCACAGATATTACATTTAGCCTAGATAGGCTCCAACTCAGGGCAATCCCTGCTACTTCTATTATTCCTTGTCAACTACATTTCAACTTATGGAAGATCGTATGACAAATGCGAGGACCATGGAGCCAGTAGCGCCTCCCTTAGATCTGTCCAGAGGCTCTGATCTCGCTTGAGTATCCCCTGACCTCTCTAAACAGGGCTTTAGCTATGCACCGAACTCAATCCATCGGCTGATCCAGCCGACTGTCAGCGGTGCCGTTAAGAACCTTTGAGCCCAGATTCCAAAGGGTGGGTGTTTGACCATGCACCACTAATCACCGTTGTCCCCCTAGTCCGTAACTCATCCTCTACCATTTGCCAAAGACAACCATCCCCTACCTGGGCGGCAAACAAGACTTTTCCATCCAAACTAAAGGCAGGGCTATATTGTTCTATCAAGCTGTGCAAAGGATTCTCTTCCAAAGGCCATAACTTTCCTAATCCATTAGGCTTTGGCACCCAAATAGTTCACCACCACAGCCGGTAGAGGCATGACATGCAATACCTCTACCGGCTATCTTTACCTGGAGGTTTATTTTTGTACAGTCCCCTTAGCTTGCCAGGCAACCACAAGTTGTTCATCAGGTTAAGTTTAGCCTGATGAACAATGGGATGATGTTTAACCATGGGTAAATTTGTTCCATCGTGATGGAACAAATTAGCTGCTGTATCCCTGGCATTCAAGTTTTTGCGCCATTACTCCTAACTGAAAAATCTTAATACCAACAGATTCTTTAATAGGCGCTGCACCCGAATACCTCCACGATCCTAACGCTGGGAACAGCCACCTGCCGAACGTATTTAGCTAGTCTTTTAATAACTAACAATCCGATAGACGGGCAAGGGTTACAACAACTTCATCAATGATCTGCCGCATGCCTGAGGCTGTTAGGTTAGCGTTGTTTAAAAAGATACTGAATACCAGGGGATCATAATTTAC
>CALHGI010000324.1 GCA_938029995.1 uncultured cyanobacterium
TTGAAATACTCCGTTACAGACTATTTAGATGTTTAAGCCTTAGGGGAGCAGGGGGTGCTAGGGTTAGCCATCGTGCCTTTGATGGTTGCTGAAAAACAGCGGGCATATTGTGTTACGGCGAAGTCCCGATGCATTGGGATATTTGTGCGTTAGGTTAGCTGTCTAGCTTGCAGACTTGCCAGGATAGAAATGTCACGGTTCACCAACCTGACAGATGTCATCAGCGTTGCTAGGCCCAGTAGAATCCGCCATTTATAGGACCGTCCTTATACTGCTCCGGATTTGCAGGCCTGCTCAGGGAATTGGGTAAGCATATGGATTTATCGCCGCATAACTATGCCGTTGTCATTGGATTCACTGTGGGTGGTTGTGAGTGCCAGCTTAGTGTTTGTGATGCAGGCCGGATTTCTCTGTGTAGAGGCGGGCTCTACTCGACGTAAAAATAGTATTAACGTAGCCATCAAAAATATCGCTGATGTTGGTCTATCGATCATCATGTTCTGGGCGTTTGGCTATGGGGTGATGTTTGGTGCCTCCGTCCATGGTTGGTGGGGGTTTAGCCAGTTTTTACCAGAGTTTAATCAAGATACCTGGTCCGTTATCTTTTTCCTATTTCAGGCCATGTTTTGTAGCACGGCGGTCACCATTGTGTCTGGTGCGGTGGCTGAGCGCATGGCCATTAGGTCCTATTTGTTGATTACCTTGCTCATATCTGGCTTGGTATATCCAGTCTTTGGGCATTGGGTTTGGAGCGGTGGAGCTCGGTCTGCTCCTACAGGCTGGTTAGGGCAAAGGGGGTTTGTCGACTTTGCTGGTTCTACGGTGGTCCATAGTTTGGGCGGATGGGTGGCCCTGGCTGCTGTGGTTGTGATTGGTCCTCGTCTCGGCCGATTTTCCCGCAAAAATTTTATTCAACAAGCCCCTAGTGCAGACTTGCCATTGGCGTTTTTGGGCGCACTGCTGCTGTGGTTTGGATGGTTTGGGTTTAATGGGGGCAGCACGTTTGCGTTTAATGATCAGGTCCCCAGAATTTTAGTTAATACCCTATTGGCTGGCTCGGCTGGGTTAACGGCTCCTTTGGTGTGGACCCTGGTTATACAAAACCGTCAGCTTCCTTTTAAGGCGGTAATGAATGGCTCTTTGGCTGGTTTGGTTGCCATTACGGCCAGTTGTCATGCGGTGTCCCTGGGGCATGCCTTGATCATTGGTGCGGTGGGCGGCATGGTGATGATGGGGATGGAGTTCGTCCTGGAGCAATGTCACATTGACGATGCTATTGGTGCGATTCCAGTGCATTTGGGGCCAGGTATTTGGGGGACGCTGGCCGTCGCGTTATTTGCTGATCTCGAAAAGTTGGGGACGGGGCTGGGGCGTTGGGAGCAGCTGAAGGTCCAGGTGTCTGGCGTTTTAGCGTGTGGGATATGGGCTTTTCCCCTATCCCTTGGGTTGCTGTTGGTGCTGAACCGTTATTTACGCTTGCGGGTATCGAGAAAGAACGAGTATTTGGGCTTAAATGTGTCGGAACATGGGGCACGCAATGAGTTGCAGGATCTCTTTGTTACTATGCAAACCCATGCTAAAACCGGAAATTTGGAGCGCCGGGTGAAGGCCAATACATTAACGGAAATTGGTCAAATTAGTCGTTGGTATAACCACGTCGTTGAGGCGTTAGAGCTCTCGACAGCTAAAATCCAGGCAATTATTACCACGGCAGCGGATGGCATTCTGACGGTGGATGCAACCACATTGATCATTCAGAGCACGAATCCAGCGGTTGAGCAGATTTTTGGTTGTGGGTGGTTAACGGTGGTGGGTCGTCCCCTATCGACTTTGATCAGGACGGATTTTGCCCAGTCTCAGGAGCAAGCGTTGCCATTACTTCAAACGTTTGTCAGTCAGGGAGCTAAAACAGGCCAATTTTATGAGGCTCTGGGGTTGCATAAACTCGGTCGTCACTTTCCAGTTGAGATTGCAGTCAGGGAATCGCGCCTCCGATCGGAAGAATTTTTGACCATTATGGTGAGGAATATTAGCGATCGCAAAAATGCAGAGGCAGCCTTGATTGCATCGGAGCTAGAGGCGCGACAAACCGCTGAACAACTCAAGCGCGCCATCGATGAACTAAAACGAACGCAGATCCAGTTGCTGCAAAGTGAAAAAATGGCCGGATTAGGGCAGCTGGTGGCCGGTATTGCCCATGAAATCAATAACCCAGTGGGCTTTATCTATGGCAATCTTGAGCATGCCATGGAGTATGTAGAGGACCTGCTGTTGGTGATTACCCACTATCAGGCAGAGGCCCTCCAACTGTCCTCTAGGGCGCAGGCAGACATCGCCAATATAGATGTTGCCTATGTCCGCGAAGATTTCCCGAAGCTAATTAGTTCGATGCAAACGGGGACAGACCGAATTCGCGACATTGTGCAGTCCCTGCGTAATTTTGCCCGCCATGATGAGGCAGAACTAAAGGCTGTTGATTTACACGAAGGCATTGACAATACCTTGCTTTTGCTAACCCATCGACTCAATCCTCAGGCCAATCGACCGGCGATTGACGTGGAAAAAAGATATGGCCATCTGCCCATATTTGAATGTTACGCAGGGGCGATCAATCAAGTATTTGTCAATCTTTTAAATAATGCGATTGATGCGTTACGGGATCATCCGGCAGGGCAAATCATCGTTAAAACAGAGATGCAGGGTAACTGGATTGTTGTCACCATTTCTGACAATGGCGCAGGAATTCCTAAGGCGTTGCAACAGCAGATTTTTGATCCATTTTTTACGACTAAGCCGGTGGGTAAAGGTACAGGTATGGGCTTAGCGATCAGTCATCAAATTGTTGTAGACAAGCACGGGGGCAAACTTGAATGTCATTCTGTGATGAATCAAGGCACCGCGTTTAAGGTGATGTTGCCTTGCAATTTAGGTGACCCCAGTCTAGAGCTGGGAGATGTAGAACGGCCCACTCCTAAATCAGACGCTTCCCCATCTGCTGCCAGGATATTGCCTCCCCTATCGGGCCAAGAAGGTACCTGATTAGGGCGTGAGATAAATATTTCCGCCATCTGCAAGCTTGCCGATAACCTGACGAACTTCTGTCCCTATGCCCCAGACCATGGGTTAGATCCACCTGGGTGCTTGACGGGCCATATGTGATCCGCTGTCAGTGAGTAGGGAATATATGTCGCAAACGGCTGCCCCCATGGATCGATTTTCGATGTGTATTCGCCAGAGAACCATGAAGGTTTTAACCAGATTGGCAGTGGCCCCTACCCACACCACCGTTTAATTATGAGATAATTATGAAAAATGAAACGATTATGAAATGACCCCACTGGCCGTATTCACAACAGTCAAATCAAGATTTTTGTTAGGAGGTATAGCGTTACTGATGGGTCTGGCTAGTTGTGGCCAGGGTGTTCCCACCTCTCAGCTGTCTGATGATGATCAAAAGGTTGTATTGACAACGTTTACGATCTTGGCGGATATGGCTCAGAATGTGGCCGGTGACGAGCTTCAGGTGGAGTCTATTACCCGCATTGGGGCCGAAATTCATGGCTATGAGCCCACGCCCAGTGATTTGGTTAAGGCTCAGAAGGCAGAGCTGATTCTTTATAACGGGATGAATCTAGAGCGCTGGTTTGAGCAGTTTATGGGGAATGTGCGGGATGTCCCGTCGGTGGTGCTAACGGAGGGAATTGAGCCGGTTGCGATCGCCCAGGGCCCCTACGCGGACAAGCCTAATCCCCACGCCTGGATGTCTCCGCAAAATGCCCTGATCTATGTGGAGAACATTCGCCAGGCGTTTGTGGATCTCGACCCTGAAAATGCAGCTACGTACAATGCCAATGCAGCGGCCTATGGCCAACAGCTGCAGGCAATTAACGATAGGCTGCAGGCCAACTTAGCCCAAGTCCCCGTGGGGCAGCGTTATTTGGTGAGTTGTGAGGGGGCTTTTTCCTATCTGACCCGCGACTATGATTTGCAAGAAGTCTATCTCTGGCCCATTAATGCGGAGCAGCAGTCCACCCCTAAGCAGATTCAAGGGGTGATGGAGCAGGTTAAGGCGAACGATATTACTACAGTCTTTTGTGAGAGCACCGTGAGTGATGAAGCCCAACGGGAAGTTGCCCGAGCCACCGGAGCGACGTTTGGCGGCAACTTATATGTGGATTCTCTATCGACGGCGGATGGTCCGGTGCCGACTTTTTTGGACCTGCTGGAGTATGACGCCCAGGTCATTAGTCAGGGGCTGTTATCGCCATGATGGGTGGCCTTTGCCAAGATCTTTCCCCTCCTGGTAGGGCTCCGGGGTGAGTTGACCGCTGTTCCACTAGCGATGAGCGAAACCCACCCCGCCCCTTGGGCATTCCCCCTTAGGAGGAATGAATCTAGACTTGCCCGCTTGAACGAAATCCAAGACCTCACCTTTTGCCGCTTAATTTTTGTCCCCTAATCCTTTACCCGCGATGCGATCAGATACCTTTGGCATCACCGTCGAGAACATTAGCGTTACCTACAGTAATGCTCACCTTGCTCTCTACAATGCCAGTTGCTATGTCCAACCTGGCACCATTACCGGTCTGGTTGGCCCCAATGGCGGGGGCAAGTCTACCCTGTTCAAGACCATTATGGGGTTTGTAAACCCTAACCAAGGCCGGGTTCATGTGGATGGTCTGTCGGTCAAAATGGCTCAAAAGCGTCAGCTGATGGCCTATGTGCCCCAGGCGGATGATGTGGACTGGAACTTTCCTGTCAGTGTGGCGGATGTGGTGATGATGGGGCGCTATGGCTATATGAATATGCTGCGCATTCCCAGCCGTGAGGATCGACGTCAGGTGTCGGAAAGTCTGGAGCGGGTGGGTATGACGGACTTTGCTCATCGTCAGATTGGTGAGCTCTCGGGTGGGCAAAAGAAGCGGGCGTTTTTGGCCCGGGCCATGGCCCAAAACAGTCGGGTGATTTTGCTGGATGAACCCTTTACGGGGGTGGATGTGAAAACGGAAAAGCGCATTGTGAATCTGTTGCTGCAGCTGCGGGATGAGGGGCACACGATTTTGGTGTCTACCCATGATTTGGCGTCGATCTCTACGTTTTGCGATCGCACCATCCTGCTCAACCGCACCGTCCTGGCCCAAGGCACCACCGCCGACACCTTCACGGAAGAAAACCTTTCCATGACCTTTGGTGGTCTGCCCCTCAGCAGTTTGCCTCAGCCCCGTTCTCTCCCCCAGTGGCACCATGAATAATCTTGTTCCAGTCTTTGGATTCCTGGGACCCCTTTGGCAATGGCTGATGGAGCCCCTCCAAGCCGGATTTATGATCAAGGCTATTTGGGTCAGTGCCTTTGTCGGGGTGGTGTGCGCTGTGCTGTCTTGCTACATCACCCTGAAGGGCTGGTCTCTCATGGGGGATGCCGTTTCCCATGCGGTGGTCCCCGGCGTGGTGGTGGCCTATGCCCTGGGGTTACCCTTTGCCGTTGGCGCCTTTACCTTTGGGTTTGGGGCGACGGTGATCATTGGCTATGTTAAATCCCAAACTCGTCTCAAAGAAGATGCTGTCATTGGGGTGATCTTTACCGGATTTTTTGCCTTTGGCTTAGTCTTGGCGACGAAAATTCCCAGCAATGTGGATCTGTTTCACATTTTGTTTGGCAATGTGTTGGGCATTTCCCAGTCAGATATTATTCAAACCTTAATTGCAGGTGGGGCGACGTTGGCCATCATTTTGTTCCGACGCAAGGATCTGCTGCTGTTTTGCTTTGACCCCAACCACGCCAAGGCCATTGGTCTCAATACCCAGCTGATGTACTATACGCTGCTGTCAGTCTTGGCCCTCACCATTGTCACCGCTTTACAGACGGCTGGCATTGTTTTGGTGGTGGCTATGCTGGTGACGCCAGGGGCGACGGCCTATCTTCTCACCGATCGCTTTGATCACATGTTGGCTATTTCAGTGGCCACCAGCGTCATTTCCTGTGTCTTGGGCACTTATTTTAGCTACCACCTGGATGTCTCCACCGGTGGCAGCATTGTGGTGCTCATGACCATCCTGTTTGCCCTAGCAATGTTTTTTGCGCCCAAGTATGGCATTTTGGTGCAAAAACTTAGGCGGCAAATGCCCCAGGTGCCCACTGTGTAAAGGGTTCGGCATGTGCGGGGCTATTTCACCGCAAAAGCTCCCTTGGGATAGGCGATGCGTTTGTGGTTAAACTGCTGCCATACCTGGACAAAGACATTGGCGATGACGTCCATATCCTTACGGGTGAGGCAAGAATCGATCAGCTGCTGATCTTTCCAGCGGGCCCGCAGGATTTTATTCACCATGGCGTAGGCATCTTCGGCACAGGCTTCTTTGTTGAGCGATCGCAACGCCGCTTCACAGGAATCCGCCAGCATGACAATGCCCGTTTCCGGTGATTGGGGAATGGGGCCAGCGTAGCGAAAATCCTCATCGCGGATTTCCATCTCAGGATTTTGGCTGGCAATTTCCTGGGCCTGATAATAGAAATAGCTGATCAACATGGCTCCCTGGTGCTCAGGGATAAAGGCCTGGATCGCATTGGGTAGGCGATGTTTCTTTGCCATCACCAAGCCTTCAGTGACATGCTTTTTGATAATGTCCGCACTGACCCAGGGGTCATCAATTAGGTCGTGTTTATTGGGGCCCCCCATCTGATTTTCGATAAACCCTAAGGGGTCATGCATCTTGCCGATGTCATGGTACAGAGTGCCTGCCCGCACAAGTTCCACATTGTGTCCGAGGGCACGGGCAGCGGCTTCCGCCAGGTTGGCCACAAACATGGTGTGTTGAAAGGTGCCCGGTGCGTCTGCTGCCAGGCGCTTGAGCAAAGGCCGATTGGGGTTAGATAGCTCGGCTAGGCGGATGGGGGTAATGACATCAAAGAATGACTCTAGGTAGGGGCTAACCCCCAGGGCAACAATGCTCCAGGCGATGCCATAGACGCCAAACAGGGCGGAGTCTCGGATGACGGTGTACCAAACTGATGCGGCCACACTGTTGAACATGAGGGTGAGAATCAGGTGGACTAGGCCTTGGGTGAGTCCCACCGCGCCGCCGAGGAGGGCAAACTCTTCGCGCGATCGCAAACGGGGTGCAATCCAGGCCCCCACTAAGGCGGCACAGGCCGCTGCAAATAGGGGGAGTACCGCTACTGAGCCCCCCACAGGTAATAGAACCACTAACAGTCCAATGGTGACTGTTGCCAAAATATAGCCGTAAAAACTGCCCAGTAACAGGCCCACCGCAGGCAGTCCCAAACCAGGTATTTTGAGCGCCATTAGCGCTGCTACGCTCATGATCAGACACAGTACCAGCAAATGATCACGCTGTCGTAGACCGCCCGCTTGCCAGTGATCAAGCCAGAGCAATGAGCCAATGCCGACACTGACCAACAGCCCAAACCCAGAAAACCCCAGCCAGTTAAATCGCCGCTGGGTCAGATTAAAGTGATCGAGCAAAACAAAGTCACCTTGGCTAATGCTTTCGCCCTTGTTGACAATGACGTCGTTCTGTTCGATGGAGACGGTGACGGTCTTCACCTCATTTTCTACCTGTTCTGCCCGTAGCCGTGTCTGTTCTTGATCTTCAATCAAATTGGGCTGTAAAACAGCTCCAATTATTTTGGCGGCAATCTCCTTTGCCCTAGTTTCTTGGTCGAGCAACTCTTCACGGTTTAGATTCGTTGAATTTTCTAGTTGCAATGCCCCTTGCAAATGACTATCGATGGCCTTTCGCCATAAATTAGTCGGCATTCCTTCGTGAATACCCTGGGTCAACATGCGATTTAACACTAATCGACT
Source organism: uncultured cyanobacterium (assembly GCA_938029995.1). GTDB lineage: Bacteria > Cyanobacteriota > Cyanobacteriia > Phormidesmidales > Phormidesmidaceae > Leptothoe. The sequence goes on from CALHGI010000324.1 coordinate 7,827, forward strand.
GGTGGTTTGAACGGCTAACCAATCAGCGTCATTCAAATCAAATAGCCGGGAATCTAAAGGCTGTAGACCATTCCGAGTCGTCAGATTCTTGAGTTTAGGTTTGGTGGATGAGTATTGTTGCCGGTTAGCATCCACTTGGCTACGCACGGCTCTCATCGTTTGGCGAGATACCCGATCCCGCAGACGGACTAGCTCTTCTAGGGCAATACGCTGATTATTGCCTAAATAATTCACCTGTCCCTGGAGGGACCCCTGACTCCTATTCTCGAGAACGCTGGCTGTTACATCTGAGGCCTGGGTTAACTTCCAAATTTCCTCCCAATCTTTGGCCGGGGCCTGACGCAAGTATTGTTGAGTTCGGCTGGATAGTTGAGCGGTGGACACATAGGGAATATTTCCTGCTTGCTGCCGTAGGATGCTTCCCTGGCTCAAAATTCCATTGATTTCCTCCAAGATTGCCTGGGTTTTTTGTTGATCAATTTGGAGAATAATAATCGAACCACTGCGGGCCGCCTGCCGATTTTCTTCCGTGGTGATCATGTCCGGCAGGGTGGCGTCGTAGGGCGCGATAAAGTTATCGGCCGCTATGGTGCCCACGGTGAGAGCCGGTTGATTATAAAATCTTTGACCCAGAATCGCTGTTAGCAGTAAAACCGTCAGTACAATGGCAATCTGAGCTTGATTGAAGGGGGTATGACGGGAGATAACATATCGACCCGTGGAATGCTTGCCTGACCGAGTAGACTGGCGAATGGACGTGTTGGACTTTTCCCGTAGGGATGTAGAAAGTCCTGGCAACTGATCTTTGCACCAGCCAACCGAAGTTCGCAAACGTTGCCACATTCCTTTGACCATGAGTGTCACCGACTGCATGAAAGGCCTCAATAGCCCAGACTGCTCTGATGCTCAATCGATGGGTAGCATCTTTGAGCTAGCTGTCTGATAGTGCTAGACACTGGTTTGAAGGCTAAAGGGAGGATTGCGCTGTCCCTGGTCATACCCTGGATGTCTCGAATAATCGAACGTTAAGACTTGAGGTTATTCGGGCTAACAACCTGTTTAAGATGTTGGTAGTTTTCTCTAAAGTTCGTTGAGAATTTTAAAGATAGTAATCGTTTTAGCCTACCACTCTTCTTCTCCACGCCCTCTTAATCGGTGAATAGTGTTGGGAGATGCTGGGCGTACCTATTGCCCCATTATAGCCAGCCCACTTTTGAGAATGGCTAGGGCCTAGATATCTTCTAGGGGAAAGGTTTCAAATGTGCCTGCCATGGAACTGATGCCAGCCCAGTGGCGATAAAGGTGCTGGCTCATATGGTTTAAGTCATGCCTAGACTCGGATGATAGGGATCTCAGCCATTGCTTTGGAATAATAGCTGTTCCGCCCCAGGCACCGCTGAAACAGCCGATGAGTGTTGGAAGCGGCTGATACTGTTGTGCTCCGGCCAATGCCAGGGCTAGGTTTTCTGGGTAGGTCAAACATTGCCGTAGGGCTAATGCCATAGTTTCCAGGGTGATATGGGTATCGCAGGGGGTGGCAGTTGCTGCGGCTGCCGGGGGGTATTCAGCCGCGAGGAGCAACTCTATTAGCTGGTTGGCCTGGCCGCTCACTGCTGGG
>CALHGI010000325.1 GCA_938029995.1 uncultured cyanobacterium
AGCGCACCCCGGATGCTATAGCTGTGGTATTTGAGGGGCAATCTTTAACGTACGCTGCCTTGAATCGCCGCTCTAATCGGCTAGCCCATTATTTGCGATCGCTAGGCATAGGCCCCAATCATTTAGTGGGCATTTGCCTGGAGCGCTCCCTAGACATGGTGTTGGGGCTGTTAGCCATTCTCAAAGCCGGCGGGGCCTACATTCCCTTAGATCCCGCTTACCCCCATGATCGGCTCACCCATATGGTGACTGACTCACAGCTATCCATCCTAGTAACCCAGCAAGCCTACCGGGGCAAGTTTTCCCCCCAGACAGTCCAGCTTGTAACCCTGGATAGCGATGGGGATAAGATCGCCACCCACAGCGAGGAAAACCTGCCTGGAATTGCTGAAGATACCCTGGCCTACACCATCTATACCTCAGGCTCCACGGGCAATCCCAAGGGGGTGCAAATTTCCCATCGCGCTGCGGTTAATTTCCTCCTCTCCATGACCCACACACCGGGCCTCACCCAGCAGGATCGGTTGCTAGCGGTCACCACCATTTCCTTTGACATTGCAGTCCTGGAGCTTTATTTACCCCTAATTGTGGGGGCTCAGGTAATTTTAGCCAGTCGTCAGGCGGCAGCCGACGCCGCTGAGTTAACCGCCCTATTGCGCCAAGCAACGGTGATGCAGGCCACCCCGGCCACATGGCAAATGTTATTGGCCCATGGATGGTCAGGCGATGGCCAGTTAAAAATTCTCTGTGGCGGAGAAGCCATGTCCCGTGACCTAGCGGACCAGCTGTTGCAACGTGGAGGGGAACTGTGGAATATGTATGGCCCTACCGAAGCCACGGTTTGGTCCGCGGTATCTCAAGTCACCCCTGGGCAGCAGCCGGTACCGGTGGCAGGTCCCATTGCCAATACCCAGCTTTACGTGTTAGCGCCCAATGCAGACCCAGACAAGGCCACCGCCCTATTACCCGTGGGCATTCCGGGGGAGTTGCACATTGGAGGTGATGGACTAGCGCGGGGGTATTTGCATCGTCCCGAATTGACCCAATCTCGGTTTATAGCCGATCCCTTTAGCAACAACCCCGGAGCTCGACTTTATAAAACAGGAGATTTAGCCCGTTTTCGCCCGGATGGGACCTTAGAATTTCTGGGACGCATGGACCACCAGGTGAAGCTACGCGGCTTTCGGATAGAACTGGGAGAAATTGAAGCGGGTTTAGCCACATTGCCCAATGTGCAAAAAAGTGTTGCGCTAATTCGTGAGGACCAGCCAGGAGATAAACGCTTGGTGGCCTATGTCATGGTGGATCAACGGGATGCCGTACAATCCATTACTCTACGCCAACATTTGCAACAGACGTTACCCGACTATATGGTGCCCTCCGCATTTGTGCTGCTAGAGACCTTTCCCCTCACACCCAATGGCAAAATTAATCGTCACCAGCTCCCCAAACCAGATCAAGCCAGTTTGGGGATAGAAGAGGCCTATGTTGCCCCCCAGACTGAACGACAGCGACAAATTGTAGACATTTGGCAAGAGATTCTACAAATAGACCAGGTGGGCATCCACGATAACTTCTTTGACTTAGGGGGACATTCTATCCTAGTGAGTCGTTTGCATAGTCAGTTGTTGAGTCGCCTAGAGGGGATTAGCGATCATCATCTTTCTATCATTGACTTATTTAGCTACCCAACCATTAGTAGCCTGGTCCAACATTTAGCCAATCACACCTCTGAACAAGCTTCAGTCATGGAGGTGAGTCATCAGCGGGCCACAAAACAACTGGAAGCCAGACAGCGCAGGAAACAACAAAAGAGAAAAAGTAGGAATACTTGATCGGCCTGGTTCGAGAGTATGCCGTTATCCTTGGGCGTGGTTAACGGTTGCACCAGCTAATGGCCTATCCTGCTTGGCGTCCCTATGGTCAACGCCCCAGAGCAACCCCCTTAGACACAATGGCCACACCAGAGCAGCCGGTATAAAAATCACGCCCATCAACCGCCAGACTATTAGCTTTTTCGGCGCTGCTGATCCTCGGTGTGATTTGATCTGCGAAATTCGGATGTATCGCGTCATTTCCAGATCGGTTCATCCCCTAAATCAGCAACGGCGCTTTTTCAGGCCTGGAACAATCCCTTACCCAGGCACTTCCTCAGTAGTGGCATGATGGCTTCTGCCGCCCACCATCGACTCAGTTGCAATCATGCTTAAATATGGCTTGGCACCCATGGCTCAAGCCGCAGATGATCGTCAAAAGCCTTAACTGACCAAGGCTATGGGCGCAGCAAACGACTTAATGCATTGGGCCGTTTGCCATACACATGCTAGAGACTTGCTAAAGAACGAAGTAACTATCTGCATAGGTTTACTGCTCACGATTACAATTAGAGCACGGTCAAATTGTCCCTCGGGGATGTCAAGATACGGATATTAGGATACGGATATTAGGATGTCATCACAGCAGCCTGCAGTTGTAATCGAAGGTCTTCAGAAAAGCTATGGCGATGTCCCAGCGGTAAAGGATGTCTCATTACAGATTGAGCCTGGAGAAATCTTTGGTTTGCTTGGACCTAACGGCGCAGGTAAAACCACCACTATTCGCTGCCTATGCACCCTGACCCTGCCCGATGCAGGCAATTTGGAGGTGATGGGGGTATCCGTTGTGGCCAACCCCCGCCAGGTGCGGCAGCGGCTGGGGTACATCGCCCAGGAAGTCGCCCTGGACAAGGTGCTAACGGGGCGGGAGCTGCTGGAGCTACAGGCGGCGATTTACCATTTGCCGGCCAAGCTAGCTAAGGCCCGCATTGGTCAAATGATTGAACTGTTAGAGCTTACGGACTGGGCCGACAAGAAAACCGGCACCTATTCCGGTGGCCTGAAAAAGCGGCTGGACTTGGCGGCTGGTTTGCTGCATCAGCCGGACGTTTTAGTCCTAGATGAACCGACGGTGGGGTTGGATATTGAAAGTCGTTCGGCGGTGTGGCGCTTTTTGCGACAGCTGCAGGCGGCGGGGACAACTATTTTAATTACCAGTCACTATTTAGAAGAGGTGGATGCCCTGGCCAGTCGGGTGGCCATTATTGACCAGGGGCAGGTGATTAGTTCTGGCACTCCGGCGGAGCTCAAGGCGAAGGTGGGCGGCGAGCGCATTACCTTAAGAATTCGCGAATTTACGCCCCTAGAAGAAGCCGATCAGGCCAGTAAGCTTTTGCAGAATTTGCCCGTGGTGCAAGAGGTGATTGTTAACAGCGCCCAGGGAAATTCCTTAAACCTGGTGGTGGAGTCTGAGGCTGAAGCCCTAATGACGGTGCAAAAAGCCCTGAAAGAGGCGGGGCTACCCACCTTTGGTATTGCCC
>CALHGI010000326.1 GCA_938029995.1 uncultured cyanobacterium
CCCCTCTCCGACAACACCAAGCCCTAACCCATCGACACAACAACACCCCAACTTGAACGGAGGCCCGTACCCACCCTACAAAACAATCGCCAACCCATCCGCCCGTGGCTCAGAGCCTGCCACCAGCACCCCATTTTCCAACCGCAAAATCATCTGACCCTTCCCAAACGTCCCTGGCTCCGCAACAACCTGCACATCATGGCCAAGGTCACTTAACCCCAACGCCACATGGCGGGGCACCGTCTGCTCCAAAAACACCCGATTACCCTGGTCAAACCGCCACCGGGGCGCATCCAGTGCCGCCTGGGGGTTTAATCCATGATCCACCAAATTCGAAACCACCTGCAAATGCCCCTGGGGCTGCATCGAAGCCCCCATCACCCCAAATGGCCCCAATGCCTGTCCATCCCGGCTTAGAAAACCAGGAATAATCGTATGGAACGGCCGCTTCCCAGGGGCAATTTTATTTGGATGTCCCCCATCTACCACAAACCCAGCCCCCCGATTTTGCAACGCAATCCCCGTCCCCGGAATCGCAATTCCACTGCCAAACCCCATAAAGTTTGACTGAATAAACGACACCATCAGCTCATTATCCGCCGCGGCCAAATACACCGTTCCCCCCTTGGGCAAACCCGGTTCCGCCAGGGGAATGGCATGGTCACCAATCAACCCTCGACGTTGGGCTGCATAGGCCTTATCCAACAACTTCGCCGGCGTCACATCCATGGCACTCGGGTCCGCCACATACCGATGGGCATCGGCAAACGCCAGCTTCATCGCTTCAATCTGTTGGTGATAGTTACCCACCGACTCCCGTGGCTGGGCAACCAGGTCCACCCCCTCCACAATATTCAGAGCCATTAAAGCCGCAATCCCTTGACCATTGGGGGGCAATTCCGACACCGTCAGGCCCCGATACGTTGTGGAAATTGGGTTGACCCACTCTGGCTGGTGCTGGTGCAAATCCTCTAGGGAGAACATCCCCCCGGTTGCGGCCGAAAACGCAACCAACTGTTCTGCCAATTTACCCCGATAAAAGCTCTCCCCTTCCGTTGTTGCTAATTCTCGCAGGGTGTCTGCCTGCTCTGGACAACGCCAGACTTCGCCAGGGCGGGGAGCCCGATCGTTGGGGAAAAACACCTCCCGAAACGGTTGATGCACATTATCCGTTAACGAAAGATAGCCAGCCGATTGTTGCTGCCAATTTCGGGCCGTAACAGGTGATACGGGGAAACCCTCAGCCGCATGGCGAATGGCGGGTTCAAATAAACGCTCAAACGGTAACTTGCCCCAACGTCGCCAGAGGGTTTGCCAGCTGGAAACAGCCCCCGGCACAGTGGTTGACAACCAGCCATGGAGGGGAATAGTTAACCTATTGGCCCACATCTCTGGCGAGAGTGCCTGGGGGCTTTTGCCAGAGGCATTAAGGCCATGGAGTTTACCGTCCCACACCAGGGCAAAGGCATCGGAACCCAACCCGTTGGAGGTGGGTTCAACGATCGTGAGATCAATGGCCATTGCGATCGCAGCATCCACCGCATTCCCCCCCGCCAGCAAAATTTCTGCCCCCGTCGCCGTCGCCAAGGGTTGAGACGTTGCCACGGCTCCTCGAGAACCCAACATAACAGGGCGGGAGGAGGTGTAGGGATAGGCATTAAGATCGAATGGTTGCATGGTGGGGGAGAAACGTCTTTAGTAGCATGGTACCTGACATGGCTGAATGATAGGCCCAAACAGCATAGGAAAAAGACAACCAGAAAGGCAGATCGCCTAAGGCACCAATCCGATTTTGAATAATAAATTGTGCGTTGCCTCGCAACAACAACACAAAAGAGAATCCATGGTACTTAACACCATGGAGAAGCCTCTAGCTGGCGTCATTACAGACAGAAAACCTTGTCAGCAATCGGTTAGACCCGGCTCCGCAGCGCAATAAAATGTTCCTAGACCATTGCTTACAACCATCACAACAACCACTCTACTCCGTAGCTTGAAGCAGCTAAAACATCTTAATAACAGCTAGAAAACTGAGCAATTTGGATGAATTTTGGCCCTACACCTTCAAATCCTAAGTAATTACACGGGGATTTTCCAGCTAAAAGATACAAAACACTGAAATCTCACCAACGGGGCTAAATTAACTCCCTAAAAACTGTTGCATTTGTCAAAGTAAGTGAGACACTAAACAAGTATTACTCGGGGGATGCACAGAAATGTCTCATTATTATCTTGGACTTAATCTCAGCCATGAACGATCAGCAGCCATTGTTAAAGACGGTGAAATTGTAGTAGCCATTGAACAGGAACGTTTAGATCGACAAAAATATAGTATTGGGTTTATGTTGCAGGCCCCCGGAATCACCTCACGGATGCAACCCCCCAATGAAGCCATTCGTTACTGCTTAGACAGTTGTGGTATTAACCTTCAGGATGTAGCCTCGATCACTGCAAATATGCCAGGTTATGACTTTGCGCCCGACATTATGCGCAATGTCTTGCCCACGGAAATTGCCGATAAGGTTATCTCCATACCGAGTCATCATCTAGCCCATGCGTATTCAGCCTATTGGCCTTCCGGCTTTGAGCAGGCCCTGGTTTTAGTCATTGATGCCACCGGCACCACAAGCCAAAAGCACCGCACTGAGTCCTATACGCTATATGAAGGTCACGGTCACACCTTGACCACCCTCCATAGTG
>CALHGI010000327.1 GCA_938029995.1 uncultured cyanobacterium
GGTGGCGCTGAAGAAGGGGTCCCTAGTGGTGAATTCCTCCCAGGGGGGAGGGAGTAAGGACACCTGGGTAATTGCGGCGACAAACTGACGCCCTTAGGTTGTTTGCATACCTTGTTTAAAACACTATTGAGTAAGTCATGCCATGCTGAGCCGGGTCGCCAATTCAATTTACTGGATTAACCGCTACGTCGAACGGGCAGAAAATGTGTCCCGCTTTGTTGAAGTCAATTTACATCTGTTGTTAGACTCGTCCGTTAGAACCATGCAACAGTGGGAACCCCTGGTCATCACCACGGGGGATCAGGATATTTTTCAAGAACGCTACGGTGAGGCCACCGCCGAGAATGTGTTGAAATTTCTCACCTTTGATTCGGGCTACGCCAACTCTATCCGTTCCTGCGTCAAGTCAGCTAGGGAGAACGCCCGTTCGGTGCGGGAGATTATCTCGTCGGAAATGTGGGAACAGATCAATGAATTCTATCTGCAGGTGGAAGAGGCATCCAAGTCCACGAATATTAATGAGTTCTATGCCTTCTATCCCGAGGTAAAAAAGGCGAGCCATATGTTTGCTGGGGTGATGGAGGCCACCATGTCCCACAATGAGGGTTGGCACTTTGGCCGGTTGGGGCGCTTTCTAGAGCGGGCGGACAAGACGGCTCGGATTTTGGATGTGAAGTATTTTATTTTACTGCCGTCGGTGGCGGCGGTGGGTAGCCCCCTGGATAATTTGCAGTGGATTGCCTTACTGCGTTCCGCCAGTGCCTATGAGATGTATTGCAAGTGCCAGCAAACGATTAATCCCAGTGGGGTGGTAGATTTCTTGGTCCTCCATCCCGAGTTTCCCCGGTCCATCCGCTGCTGTATTTTGCAGGCGGAACAATCCTTACATAAGATTTCAGGCTCCCCTGGGGGCAGCTGGCGACTGGGCAGTGAGCGGCGGTTGGGGAAGGTGCGATCGCACCTAGACTACATCACCCTAGAAGAGATTTTTGAAACCGGCCTCCACGAGTTCCTCGACAATCTCCAAGATGATCTCAACCATGTGGGCAGCGCCATCACCGAAAATTTCTTTGGGCTTCCCGTCTCCGCATAATTGATCGATGCTAGGGCCCATACATAGAGCAGCCCCGATTTTCGCCCCTACCCCCTACCCCTTTCTATTGTGCGCTACCGCCTTGTCCACAACACCCAATACCAGTACGCCGAGCCCGTTCAGCTCGGTACCCATATCTTACGACTACAGCCCCGAGTAGACGGCAGTCAGCGGCTGCACTACTTTTCCTGCGAAATTTTACCCACCCCCCGCAAAACCATTGACTGGCTTGACCTAGAGGGAAACGTCTGTCGGCAGGTGTGGTTTTCAGAGACCGATATCACCACGCTCACCATCGTCACCCAGGGCGATGTGGAAACCCTGCGGCCTAATCCCTTTGACTATTTGTCCCCGCCATGGGCCATTTCGGCACCGTTGGACTATCCCCAGTCCTTACAGCGGTTGGTGGCCCCTTACTTGACCCCCCCCTATGGCGATAGTCCTGCCGTGGTCGACTGGGCACACCAACAACTCCACAACGCCGATGGCAATATCGGCCTATTTTTAACGGGGCTGACCCAGGCGATATACCAAACCTGTGCCTACGAAACCCGTCACCACGGTCCACCATGGCCTGCGGGCATCGTGCTTTCAGAGCAAAGGGGCACCTGTCGTGACTTTACGGTGTTATTTATGGCGGCCTGTCGGGCGGTGGGGTTGGCGGCTCGGTTTGTCAGCGGCTATCAACGGGGCGATGGGGACCAAACCAGCCACGAGCTACACGCCTGGCCCGAAGTGTATGTGCCCGGTGGGGGCTGGCGAGGGTTTGACCCCACCCTGGGACTGGCGGTGGCCGATGGACACATTGCCCTAGCGGCGGCGATGGAGCCGGTCCAGGCAGCGGCGGTGACGGGCAACCTGCGGGTGGGGCATGCTAGCCAGAGCACCCTGACGGCCACTATTAAATTGACGGTGGTCGAATAAGTAGTTCAGCAAAAATAGTTACAGTAATTTGAGCAAAAAAGAGCGATTCTAATAGAATCGTGATTCTGCTGCTGCCTCCGATGCCATCCCGTCGCCCCATCTCCTCAGAGACTCAACGCTTACTCGCCCGTATCTATCGATATAGTCGCAATCGTCGAGCCAGTCAGCGGGCGCACTGTCTACGACTGCGCAGTCAGGGTAAGAAAAATGATGAATTACGGGCCATTTTTCTGGTCAGTGAAAAGACCCTTTACAACTGGTTCAATGCTTGGGATGCGCGCGGTTTGTTGAGCCTCTATGACCGTCGGGGGCGAGGTCGTAAATCCAAATTGACGGATGCCCAAAAAGCTGAGGTGAAGCAGTGGGTGGCCGACTCCCCACGTCAGCTAAAACCTGTCATAAAGCAAATCAAAGCGACCTGGAACATCACTGTGAGTATCGATACCCTCAAACGAGTCCTCCAGTCGTTTGAAATGAGTTGGCGACGGATGCGACGGGTGACCGCAAAGCCTCCGTCTACTGACTATGAACGCAAATGTTCAGCACTTGACATCCTGAAGTCCTTAGAATTGGAGGGTGCGATTGACCTGTACTACCTGGATGAAACTGGCTTTACCTTAGTCCCTCCGATTCCCTATGCCTGGCAGGTTATGGGACAGACCTTAGAGATTCCAAGTCAACGTAGCAAACGCTTAAATGTACTGGGATTTATGACCCGCCAAGGCCGCCTGGAGAGTTATGTCTCTGAGCAAAGCATTACCAGTGATGTCGTGGTGGTTTGCATTGAGACTTTTTTCCCAAAGGTCGATAAACCTACGGTGATTGTCATGGATCAAGCCTCTATTCATGTTGCACACAGAGTCCAAGATCTACGGCGTGAATGGCCACGGCGGGGATTATATTTGTTTGAGCTACCCACCTACTCACCTGAATTAAATCTGATTGAAATCGCTTGGCGGTTCATGAAATATACCTGGCTTGATAGCGCTGCGTATGAAAGCTGGGAATCTCTGGTTGAAAACGTTGAAAAGATACTGGCAGGTTTTGGAAAAGAGTTTGTAATTAATTTTGCATAAGTACTTAAATCGACAAGGGTCGAATAAATCGACGAGGTTCGAATAAATCGACGAGGTTCGAAGATTCGTTAGACCCCCTTGGGAGATTTGAGCGGCCCTTGTTATGGTGCGTCTGTTACGCAAGTTTATGCTTAGGGCCATTAGAATTAAACAACTTGGTCATGAAAGCATGATCTAACAGCATGATGGTCTTATGCTTGCTGCTGGGTGATCCCAAGTGTTTGCATCCAGTCACTAACGCCTTTAAATGCTGTTGTGTCAGGAAAAACTCACCACTATATCCAGTTTTTCCCATGGGTAACTTGCAATGCGCTTTCACAAGCTGTATAACTGAATTGATCGGAAAAACGTATCATTCGCTACTAATTCATTCCGGCAGTTTTACATTTTCCAGTGCCCTTCCAAGTCACTGTAGTTTGAGACTCAGCGTTAACACTTCAAAAAATTACATCCGGTTTTAAGTCCATCCTGGCCTGTGTCGATCGACATCAGTCACCGTTTTACACCGTTCTAGCCTTTGCTTGGTTCTTTGGACCAT
>CALHGI010000328.1 GCA_938029995.1 uncultured cyanobacterium
TGTAGCGTAATCTGCTTTACCCCACTGCGCACGTCCCACACGTGGATCATGCCACGGCGGTCGCCACTCACCAGGGTCTTACCATCCGGGCTAATGGCCACGGACGTAATGCCATGGGTATGCTCAAACGTCTGCAACAACTCCCCAGACCACACATCCCAAACCTTAGCTGTTTTATCAAAACTGCCGCTAATCAACAGAATGCCATCTTCATCCATGGCAAGGGACTTCACATCATCCGTATGGCCAATCAAATCGTGTAACACCTGCCCCGTAATTAAATTCAAAATCCGAATATCATTGTCCCAACCCCCACTGACCATGAGTTTCCCCCCCGGACTTAACACCACATCCTCCACCGCATCGGAATGCGCCCGATAGGATTGCAGCCGTTGGCCAGACACTGCACTCCACAGGTTGACCGTGCCATCAAAATCCCCCGTCGCAAAAACCTGACGTTTGGCATGCACTGCACTGCCATAGGTCACCGCATCTGTTAAAAAGGTTTGGCCTGAGCCAAATCGACTATCAAAACCCAAGGATGCATGGGCATCAGCAACGCCGGGGGTGACATCGGCTATGCCCAGCCGGCTGGCCATGGGTGGGGCCGCCATGTCCAGCCCCAAGGTGATGCAGGCGGCCCCTAAGCCCATGAGGGCAATCGTTTGCAGTCTTGAATCTTTCTTTTTGCCTTTCTTCTTGCCTTTTCTTTTGTCCTTCCCCTGGGCCGCTTTTTGGCTACTGGGCTGGAAAATTTGACGGGCCACAATTTTTTGCAAAAATAAGGCCCCATGGGTAGATTTAGTTTCTTTTGGCGTGACGATCATGATTTAACAATTGCACCACTAACAAGTGATCAGAAAACCCCAAGCAACAGAAGACCCTACGCTGCGATCATCCCCAGGGTAAACAGAAAAGCATCAGCTAGACGGCAGAATGAGTGCCGTACTACTAGCCCCATTTGGCTACACCGACATCGAAGCCTACCCCCATCCAGGCAGGGTTTTCCACCTTAAAAAATGGATGCTCTACGGTGGACACTCGCTTTAGCAAGGGTTTGTTGAAACTCCGCCCCTTTGCGCATAAAAAACAGCGCCGTAATGGCGATAATTCCCACGGCGGCAATGGGCGTCACCAGGGTCCACTGCCCTGCCATTTTGTTAATCACGTGCCAGGTTAAGAGGAACATCGCCCCATAGGTGAGGGTATGGAGCCGTTTCCAATTACGCCTTAGCCACTTCACACTCCAATCATTGGAGGTGGCCGTTAAGACGGCAAAAATAAGCAATGTTGACAGGCCTTCGGCACTGGCCCGGTAGGTATTGACATCAAAAAAGTCGAAATTTCGCTTGCGAATAACAAAGTAAGCATGGCCCACGGCCAACACAAATGCCAATATGCCAGTGGCCCGTCGCTGCTTTAGCAGCCAACGAATAACAACATGGGACTTAAATGTAGGAAATACAATACGGATAATTGTCGGCACTAGGGTGGCAATATACGCCACCAGTGCCAACAGCCCCAAATAGTTTCCAAGGGGCGCAGACTCAAGGGATAGAAGCATTTTTAGGTAGAACACTCACAGGTCAATTTATGGCAATCGACGGATGCAGCTGCCGATTGCAAACCAGGCTAACTGATGCCAGTTAAGACATGTAGGACCACAATCCGTTGCCTTAACTAAGCTGACAGATGCCATTAAATTGAAGATGCAAAAACCTGCTTAAATGCCCGGTGCCGTTACGAAGTTTCAAAGGCTATGGCCATCAACGCAGATTAGTCGCCATGGCTCCATTTGTCCCACGGTGGACAAGGTCCTAAGCCAACGTTGCCAACCCAGGGAACTGGCGAGGACCCATAGCAATAATCAACAAGGCCAAAATAATCTTCTAAACTTCCACTCCAGAACAAATAGCAAGTGTGAGACGCACCCATTGTGTCCCAAAAAACAAGAAGCATTTGCCATCCACCGTCAAACAAATGGGCCCAACCAATGGGTCAAACACATCGCTACGGTAAATCCACAGATGTTCTAACTTAGGAATACATGGTAAAACAACCCAAGTTTGTTTGATCATATAGATCCGGACACTTCATGAAAAGTTCCTAGGTTTTCCCATCAAGCCTAAAGATTGCGTAGGGGGGCCTACCCCACCCTTGACGCCCAGGGGCCTAACTGTGAAACCCATAGGCCCGCTGCATCTAACAAGATACAACGGGCCTATGGGTCGAACGCCATCGCCACAGGAGAGGCTGCGTTCATTGAGGGTTAGCGAGGGTTAGTGTGCAGGGCTCTCCTTTGGTCCGAACTCCGCGAACCAAAAGGGCTGTAGCCCCCTAGGGCCTAGCATGGAACCGCTAGGATGACAGCACCTGCTGATAGGTGGACTCCTTGGGAATTAAACCCAGGGGCAATGCGGCCAGGGCATCACTAGCCGACTCAAACCGCAGCTGAGGGTTAGGACTCACCATGCGCTCAAACAGTTTGACAACTTGGGCATCAGCCTTGACCAAATTGGTCAAGCTACTTTGACCACTCACGCCCATTAACCACTCTGGCGTCTGGCCCGTTAGGGATTGCAACACAATCATGCCAATGGAATAGATATCACTATTAAACTGGGGATTGCCCGCCCGCTGTTCCGCCGGTTGATACTGCCCCTGTTTTAACAACGCCTGGCGGTAGGTCAACGAATGGGACCGGAGGCTAACAAACATCCGCTTCAATAAGCCGTACTCCACCAGCACTATCCGACCATCAGACTGACGACGCACAAAACTGTCGGGATGGCACTCGCAATGGACCATTTGGCCCTGGTGAAACGGATGGACCGTACTTAATAAACTGCGGGTCAGCTTCAGCACAAACCCCATGGATTGGGCACTGCCCAGCTCCTGGGTCAACGAGGTGCCAATCACATGGGCTTGCACCCAGTAAAAAACGTCATCTTGTTCAAAGTAGTCCAAGCAGGTGGCAATATCATCATGGCGACTGATCACCGCCAAGAAACTCATTTCTGACACCAGGGAGCTACGAACCAGGCTCAGCAGCGCCGGGTCATTAACGGGCAGCTTCAGCGTATTGATAATGACCGTAGTAGCCGGGGTCACCGTCAGGTCTTTGGCTAGGATACATTGCCCAAAGGGACTATTATTCAGGACCTGGATAATCTCATAGCGGTTATTGAGCAGCCCGCTGGCTGAGGGACGAATGGTGGGAATTTGGTGGGAAATTTGGCTGGGGCTAAGGGGCGCACTCCGACTTTGTGGGGTTGCCAAGGCAGAGGTTAAAGAATCTGCCAAGGCAACCTGGGGCGCTTTAGTTTGGGTGGCGGCGGGTGCGGTGCCCCCTAGCAATGTTTCCACCTTACCCATTAGACGCTTGAGAACAATGGGTTTTGTATCATAGTCATTGCAGTCCACTTCCAATGCTGTTTTCCAATTGCCCGACTTAGTTTTAGGCGTCAGCGCCAACACGGGAATATCCATGGTTGCAGCGGAGGCTTTAAGGATTTTGATGGCCTGCCATCCATCTATCACAGGCAAATCCGTATCCATGATAATCACGTCCGGCTGGTGCTCAATGGCTAGGGCCACGCCTTGGTTGCCCTCAGTTGCCACTAGAACCTTATGGCCATAATGGCGCAGACGTCGTTCCAGCATTTTGCGATTTAAGGCATTGTCTTCTACTAATAAAACCGTTGACATAATAATAAATAGGGGTGATAGATCTTAAACACTCAATGATGTCTGGAGGTGTTTAATTTAAGTTAAAAATCAGGGGGTATCGGGGGGTCAGGCGTTATTAGGATGTTTTTTGGTAACTGAGGGCCTAAGCCGCAAAAGTCTTCGCCTAGGGCGATTGAGTTAGGCCCTTGCTAAAGGGTTATCTTCTTTAGGGTTGCGATCGCACTTCCCTTAAACCGCAGCACAGACTTGAAGTTCTTCTAGGAATTCTTGTAAGTTCAG
>CALHGI010000329.1 GCA_938029995.1 uncultured cyanobacterium
CCCAATGGTTGCGTAGCTCCGGGTGGCTGCGGAGATACTCCTTGAGAACTTTGTCGGCATTGGGCACCATGGTGCGAAACTTCCAGGCCTTGAAGGGGCGACCTTTGCGGCCAATGCGCACCTGGGCATAAAACACTGGCCCCGCCGAGTCGAGGCGAATGATCAGGGCGATCAGGGCGATCAGGGGCAGGCAGACAAAGCCGACAATGATGGTTAAACATTGGTCTAGCAAGCTTTTGGCTAGTTTTGGGCCGGGCAGTAGCAGCTGCTGACGCGATTCTAGCCCCAGCACCCCCCCGAGATCCCGTGCGGCTACCCACAGACTGGCCATGCCAAAGAGATCGGGAATGATGAGCAGATGGGGAAAGGCGCGGCCATAGCGTTGGGCGACGTACAACAAGCGGTCACGGTGTACCCCTGGCATGGCCATAATGGCGTAGGGAATTTGGTCTCGGTTGGCGAGCACTGGGGCCTGGGCCAAGTTCCCAATGACGGGGACGCCTTCTAGGCGTCCGTGCTTGGTGACGTCGTCATCGAGCACAGCGACGGGCTTAAGCCCCAGGGCTGGCTGGCGATGCAAGGTGCGAATGACGAGGGCTCCTGTTTCCCCTGCCCCTAACACCAACACGGGATATCCCCACCAGGAGCGCTTGGCCACCAAGGCCCTCAAGGCGTAGCGGCCTAGCAAGGGCAAGATAATCGATAGTCCCCAGGCCATGAGAAAGGCGGCGCGGGAATAGAGTTCTAGATCGCGAAAGAGAAAGATTGCTGATCCTAGGGTGAGGTAGAGCAGCGTTGTGGTGAGGGTGAGTCGGCGGAGCTCTTCCACTGGGCCGACGCCCTGGCCAGGGTAGAGGCCGGTTAATCCGTAGCCTAGTAAAAACAGGCCGAGCAAAGGCCACAGCTCCCAATAAATAGATGGGGTGTACTGGCCGTTGAACCACAGGCGAATATATACACTGGCGATGCCAGCTATGCTCAGACACAGGGCATCACATGCGACCAGGGCTGTCACCATATAACTTGGGTGAGCCCTTACTTTGAGGGGTGCGATCGCAGGTTGAGTTGACTGGGAAAGAGTCATGGGCACCAGATGCCGGGGACGATAACCTAACTACTCTAAGGGATTACCTTGCAGGAACGCTGTATAGGTTTGCTCAATACAGCTTCGAAATTGGGCACGAAAGCAATTTATGGAAAACTGCTCTGCCTGTTGACGCAGGGCATGCCGATTTAATTCATACATACCCATTTCAAAGGATTTTACGGCCTGTACCAGACTCTCAACTGTCTGTTCTGAAAACAAGACGCCAGTTTTTCCATGGACTACGGTTTCCGCCACACCGCCTCGTCCAAAGGCAATCACCGGGGCTCCTGCCGCCTGCGCTTCCACCGGGGTAATGCCAAAATCTTCCTCCGCTGGAAAAATAAACCCCTTGCATCGCTGCATATAATCCGTCACAGTCGCATCCGATTGTTTCCCCAATAGGCGAATGGTTGGGCCTGCCATGGCGTTAACCCTTTGCCAGTCGGAGCCATCCCCAATCACCACCAGGGGTAGTCCCAGTTGGTTGAAAGCTGCCACCGTCAGATCAACCCGCTTATAGGGCACAAACCGAGACACCGTCAGATAAAACTCTTCGCGGGGATGCTGCCACTCAAACCGAGCCACATCCACCGGTGGGTAAATGACCGTGGCAGGTCGCCGATAGGCCCGCCAAATACGCTTGGCAATAAATTCAGAATTGGCCAAAAATCGATCCACCCGATTGGCACTGCTGGTGTCCCATAGCCTCAGGTAGTGCAAAATTAGTCGGGTAATCCCACCTTTCACCCCACCTTCTAACCCCGCCTGCCGTAAATATTGATGCTGCAAGTCCCAGGCATAGCGAATGGGAGTGTGCACATAGCTGATATGGAGCTGATGGGGCGCGGTCAGCACCCCCTTTGCCACCGCATGGTTGCTGGAAATCACCACATCATAGGCAGATAGATCAAACTGTTCCACCGCCAAGGGCATGAGGGGCAAGTACTGGCGAAAGACCCGTTTGGCAAATGGTAGCCGCTGAATAAACGATGTTTGCACGGAACGATGGCCAATAAAATACCGCTGCTCCGGCGACAAAAAATCCACCAAGCTAAACAGGTCTGCATCTGGATAAATTTGCAGAATTTGCTCCACAACTTTTTCAGATCCGGCATGGCTAGCCAGCCATTCATGGACAATGGCAACACGCATATCAAAATGACGACCCAAATCGTCCTAAGATTCTAGGGCAGAGTCCCTAGACATTACTTCGCATATAGATCAATTAGGGTAATTGAAATATCGTGAGTCAGATTAAAATCCCCATCCTTGACCTTAAACCTCAGTACCAGAGCATTAAGGAAGAAATTCAAGCTGCTGTAAATCACGTTTTAGAGTCTGGTCAGTTCATATTAGGACCGGGGGTTAAAGCGTTTGAAACTGATGTAGCGGAATATTTGGGGGTGAAACATGCCATCGGGGTAAATTCTGGCACCGATGCTCTGGTGATCGGTCTGCGGGCAATGGGGATTTTGCCAGGGGATGAGGTGATCACCACACCCTTTAGCTTTTTTGCGACGGCAGAATCCATCAGCATGGTGGGAGCTAAACCGGTTTTTGTCGATATTCAGCCCGATACGTTTAACATTGACCCTGGCCTAATTGAGGCGGCCATTACCCCCAAAACCAAGGCTATTGTTCCGGTTCACTTATACGGCAATCCGGCAGCGATGGCTCAGATTATGGAGATCGCAACCAGGCATCGACTCACAGTAATCGAAGACTGTGCCCAAGCCTTTGGGGCTAGGTATAAAGGGGACTGTTCCGGTTGCAATCAGAAGGGCTGTGACGATGCTTGGCGGAGCCAGCTGATGGATTGTTCCGTAGGCAGTATGGGCCATGTGGGTGCTTTTTCCTTTTTC
>CALHGI010000330.1 GCA_938029995.1 uncultured cyanobacterium
TTAGCTACAACGAGCTTTTCTGGCCTGCCATTAACAACATTGGCCTAGTGCTGTATGAAATGGGCGAGGTAGAACCGGCCATTCAACAGTGGGAACGCTCTTTGGATGTGGCCGAGGAAGAACCTGAACCTACCCTGGCCATTGCCGCCGCTCGCTATGCGGCCAATATCAACCGACCCGCAGCCATCGAATCCGCTACGGTCGCCCTAGAACGTGATAGTCGCTATGCAGACCTAGGGTTTTTAGAAGAGAATCTTTGGGGCAATCGTCTACTGAGTGCAACCGAAGCCATGTTTGGCACCCCTGGTTTGCAGGACGTTCTATCCGGACTTTAGACAAAAATCTGGCCCATCACGGCCCTAGTCCGCTAACTCTTTTACGAAATGTATAGATTTTTGTTGACTGCATTTAGCAAAAAGCTACACGCAGCCGTTGCTATGGCTGGCTTTTGAGTTCATCCATGGCGCGAACATTGGGGACACCAAGGACTAGGGAATGTCACAATTTGATGGTCAAATGGTACATTTGAACTAAGGTTGTATTGCTCAAATTCTACCTTTTGCCAACCTAACGGAATGGAATTCGGCATCACCCTGGCAATCTGTTAAAAACATTTGGCAGATTGTGCCGTCCTCAGCCATCACTAGCTTTCAACGATTGCCTTGTGGTCTGGGGGCAAATTTCAAAGGGTAAATTTAAAATCTATAGTTTTGGATGAAAACGATTCCCTCAGATCTACTCGCCGATCATGGCCTTAACATCATCAACAAACTTTTGATGATCCACGATGGGTTTTGAGATATAGCCATCGGCTCCACTTTGTTGTAAAAAGTTTTCCCGATCGCCATCCATGGCATGGGCCGTCACCAAAATAATCGGCAATTTAGCCGTTGCACTATTGGCTTTTAGCATCTGGGTAATGCGGATGCCATCTACCGGTTTCCCTTGATAGAGACTGTGGGACAGGGAGACATCCATCAAAATTACGTCTACTTCGCCACTTTCGGCAATTTGTATGACTTCTTCTACGTTTTCAGTATGTTTGACCCCTAAGCCTCCCCGCTTGGTCAAAATCTTGGAGAAAACGCGTGCGTTTATCATGTCGTCTTCAACGATTAAAACCGTTTTCATAGGCAGTTTCGATAACACAGCAACGTTACTATAATCGGTGTCGGCCATTGACTTGGGGAGTCTATGCCAACAGATGGTAGAGCTTCTTTCAAAAACAATGACTCAAGGATGCAGGCATTCATCAGTCTATTGACTTCTTGATCGATTTCGATCTTAACTATTGCGGATCAATAGCGCTTGTGTATAAGGTACAGCATTGGTACAGCTAAACCACGTCCAAGTTAAAACCTAGGGTTTTATCTACGGCAACCTTGCAGTAATAGACGTGGGCAAAGTTTATTTAATGCTTTTAAGGCGGCTTTCAAGGATACGAAATCATGGCAAACCAGCTAAATGCATTTTCGGATGAACAAATTGTTGTCACTTCTCTTCATACAGAGGTGCAACGATCATATCTGGAATATGCCATGAGCGTAATTGTCGGGCGAGCGTTGCCCGACGTGCGCGATGGGCTTAAACCGGTGCATCGGCGAATTCTCTATGCCATGCATGAGCTGGGATTAACTCCGGATCGCCCCTTTCGAAAATGTGCCCGTGTTGTGGGGGATGTGCTGGGTAAATATCATCCCCATGGGGATCAGGCTGTCTACGATGCGTTGGTGCGCATGGTGCAGGATTTTTCCAGCCGCTATCCGTTGTTAGATGGCCATGGCAACTTTGGGTCGGTGGATAATGATCCGCCAGCAGCCATGCGTTATACGGAAACTCGGCTGGCACCCGTGAGCCACGAGTCATTGCTGGGGGAGATTAGCGAAGCCACCGTTGATTTTAACGATAACTTTGACAGCTCCCAACAGGAGCCGTCGGTGCTGCCAGCTCAATTGCCCAACTTGTTGCTTAACGGTAGTTCTGGCATTGCCGTGGGGATGGCCACCAACATTCCCCCCCACAATCTGGGGGAAGTGATTGATGGGCTAGTGGCGTTAATTGATCGGCCCACCCTTTCCGATGATGCCCTGTTTAATCTGATCCCTGGTCCGGACTTTCCCACGGGGGGAGAGATTATTGACACAAAAGGGGTGCACGATGCCTATCGCACGGGGCGCGGGAGCATTCCTGTGCGAGGTATTGCTGGGTTTGAGGAAATACAGCCAGGGAAAGGACGGCAGCGTCGTAATGCCATTGTGGTGACTGAACTGCCCTACCAGGTCAATAAGGCTGGCTGGATTGAAAAGGTGGCTAATTTAGTCAACCAGGGCAAGCTTGAAGGCATTATCGACATTCGCGATGAAAGCGATCGTGAGGGCATGCGGGTGGTGATTGAGCTCAAGCGAGAGTTTCAGCCCCACAGTATTTTGGCTGCCCTATACAAAATGACGCCGCTGCAGAGCAATTTTGGGGCGATCATGCTGGCAATTGACGGGGGGCAACCGGTGCAGATGTCCCTGCGGCAAATGCTGCAATCCTTCCTTGATTTCCGCGAAGAAACCTTAGTCCGTCAGTACAATAACGAACTGGAGAAGACCGATCGACGGTTGCATATTGTTGAAGGCCTGTTAACGGCCCTCGATAGTATTGATGAAGTGATTGAAATTTTGCGTGCGGCTCCCGATGGCCCGACGGCCAAGGCGGAGCTGTGTGAGCGATTTGATCTGAGTGAGCGCCAGGCCGATGCCATTTTGGCGATGCCCCTGCGGCGGTTGGTGGGGCTGGAACAGGATAACTTACTCAATGAGTTTGATGAGCTATCCAACCTTAAGGAATCCCTAGAGCTGCTGCTGTCGGATCGTAAAGAACGGCTGAAGTCCCTGAAGAAGGAGCTGAGAAAACTTAAAAAATCCTTTGGTGATGAGCGGCGCACTCGGCTCCAAACCGCGAGTGAACGGGAGGAGGAAGAGGCGCGATTGGCCAACCTCAAGGCTAAGGCGTTGGAGGAGGATACGGTGGTGGAGTTGACCCGTAAGGGCTATGCCCGTCGGTTTACTCCCCGGGCCTACCAGCGTCGGCAAAGTAAACAGGTGCTGCCCACGACGAAGCTAACGGAACAGGACGATATTCCCATCCAAACGGAATTTGCCTGGACCACCCATAATTTACTGGTCTTTTCCCGAGAGGGTAGGGCGTTCAGCCTGACGGTTAATGATATTCCCATGGCCCAGCGCCAGTCTAAGGGACGACCGTTGTTTAATCTATTGCCTGATGCCATTGGTTCCGATCCTGATGTCCTGTTGCCGCCGATTTTGTTGGATCAATCGGTGCTGGCGCAGCAGGTGATTTTGGTGACAAGGCAAGGAAAAATTAAGCGATTGCCGATGACGGAGTTTGAGTCCATCACCGCGCGGGGATTGGTGGCGATTAAGCTGAAGCCGGAGGATCATCTGGCCTATGCTGTCATTGCTGATTTGGAGCAGGATCTGATGTTGGCCTCCTCTGGGGGGCGTTTGTTGCGATTTGCCATTGACCAGGATCAGCTGCCGGATACCAGTCGAAATTCCCAGGGAAATCAAGCCATTCGGGTGATTAAGGGGGAGTCGGTCGTGGGCTGTGTACCTATTCAGAACAATAGTAAGGTACTGCTAATGTCGGAAAAGGGCTATGGCAAACGGATGCAGGTGGCGACGATCAAGCGCAGTAGCCGAGGGGGCATTGGGTCCCAGTCGTTTAAGTTTAGTCAAAGTAACGATCGCCTAGCCACATTGCTGGGGGTGCCGGAAGGGGCAGACTTTACGGTAATGACGAGTCAAGATCGAGCCGCCCGTTTACCGTTGGATCGGGTGCCTTTGCAGGGCCGTAGTCAGCCTTGCGATCGCATTTTGACCCCCACCCGAGGTGAAACCATTACCGATATTCTGGTATCTATAGATCGCGTTGCCGAGTAGCATCGACCTACTCCCCATTTCGCGATATCAAATTAGGAATCAAACGTGGCCGAGGTTGTTATAGACAACGTTTACAAAACATTTCCGCGCCCATCGTCCGATGCCAAATCATCGACGGTGCTGAAGCGGATTTACCTGGATGTGAAGGACGGTGAGTTCATGGTCCTCGTGGGGCCATCGGGCTGCGGTAAAAGCACGTTACTGCGCCTGATTGCCGGGTTAGAAAGCATTACGGGGGGCACCATTACCATTGGCCCACAGCAGGTGAACGCCCTCGCCCCCAAACAGCGAGATGTGGCCATGGTGTTTCAAAGCTATGCACTATATCCCCACCTCAGCGTTTACGACAATCTGGCCTTTGGGCTGCGGCGTACCGCCAGCGATCTGCCCACCATTGCCCGTTGGCAGCAGGCGCTATTTGGCCTAACCCGTTTTTTGCCGCCGGGGTTTCATTACTGGCCAGTGCGGGAGCAAGCCATTGCTAAGCGGGTGAAAGCCATTGCGGAAATTCTGCAAATTACCCCGTTGTTAAAGCGCCTGCCTCGGCAGCTGTCGGGGGGACAAAAGCAGCGGGTGGCCTTGGGGCGGGCCATGGCCCGCAA
>CALHGI010000331.1 GCA_938029995.1 uncultured cyanobacterium
GGCATAGGACGCCTTAGGCATAATCAGGGCCTCCGTCAGCCATAAAGCCCCTGAAGTTCCCAGTAGCACCGCTAAACCTATGGGGGCAAAGGATGCACCGAGGCGTTGCGACAGGGGGCGTTGGCGTCGCCGTCTAGAATATGGGCGATAGGGTGATGTCGTGGACATGTAAATCAACAGTTAGTTAGAGATTAATGCCGTACGGATAGCACTGTAATATAAACCGCGCTCACAACCGTGATTTCAGGCAATGGAACTTCAGGAAAATCCGGAGACTGCGGTCTAATCAACGAAACTATCGTCAAACTTTCCCACTTTTGTATCTTGAATGATCATCAAACGGAAAGCCACACCAGCCACAAATTGGATTGGATGGGGCTGGACTTGTCCCCTGGAAGCCGGGTGAATGCCCCTGTTGCGGGCTAAAACAATCGTTTTTCTAGGAGAAACTACAGGTTTTAATCTGAAGGGAGTTTAGGCTAACCCCCATTCCGATTAAAACTTTGGGGTTTAACCTGGAAAAAAACTACATTTCTGGATGTGAACACTGTTTAATGAGACATCAACTTATTTAAGTTATAAGCTGGTGCCGGATATGAGCACAAACGTATCAACTTGCAGTAATATGTTGCGCTGAATGCGTTTGTTCCCTTCAACGTCAATCTGTAATTGGTGACCTCTGATGTCGACTTGCTGGGCAATTATTATTGGAATTAATCAGTATCAAGGCTTTCAGCCCTTGATGCAGGCTCAAAATGATGCGGTGGGTATTCGGCGATATCTGATTGATGACGCTGGTTTTGCCCCGGAAAATTGCATTTTACTGAGTGATTTGTCCACGTCGACCGAACATGAAGCGGTCTACCCCGACCGGGTGGCCATTAATGATTGGTTAGAAACTATTTGCCAGGGGCGGGTGCAAAGTGATGACACCCTGTGGTTTTATTTCAGTGGTTATGGAGCCCAGGCTGATAACAAAGACTATTTGATGCCCGTAGATGGCGACCCGGCCCAGGTTAAACAGACGGGAATTGCCCTACAGGATGTGGTCAAACATCTGCAACAAGCCCCGACCGAGAACACCATGATGGTGTTGGATATGAACCGTAGCCAGAGTGCCCTGGCGGGACAGGCAATTGGTGAGCAGGTGACTAAGCTGGCGAGAAAGGCCCGTATCCCGCTGCTCTTGTCCTGTCAGCCCAATGAGTTTTCCCATGAAACGCTAGCGGTACGCCATGGATTATTTACGGCGGCGCTATTGGAGGGGCTGCGCTATGACGGCTGTGCCACCCTCAGCCACTTGGAGCGTTATCTGGTGGAACGGGTGCCTGAGCTGTGTGAGCACCACTGGCGGCCGATTCAAAATCCCCTGGTGGCGCTACCTGAGGAACAAAAGTTTCGTTTGTTGTGGCACCAGAGGGATGCGGCGGACCTGGGTGCCGCTGCTGAGGGTCAGGGGATAGACTCACCGGATGCTGGAACGCTGATTCCTGACAATCCGGATACTGCCGTTTACCTATCGGAGCCAGACTATCCGTCAGAGACGGGAGACTACCTGCCCGAAGCGGACTACACGCCAGAGACCGGCTATATTTCAGAGACTGAACCGCTGATTCCTGATAATCCGGATGCTGATTTCGGAGATTCGAAGCTGATTTTAGAGGATGAACTGCCGGAGGAACCCCAACGGGAGTCTTTCTCCCTAGATTCTGTGGACACGGATCAGACTGTTGATGACCCTGATGTTTATGGCACCACACTGACGGAAGATTTTTCGGATGCTGAACCCTCTAAAGGAAACATTGGCGGTTGCTTAGGTTTGTTGGGGGCGCTGGGGGCCTTGTTGTTGCTGGGGGCTGTTTTATTCCGCGATCAGCCCATGGTGAAAAGTACGTTGGAACTGGTGCCGCCGGATTGGTTGGCGCGGGTTGGCTTGGATGGTGATGGCGCGGGGGGGACTGATGGTGCTACGCCAGATGCTTCGGACCCTGAGCCCACGGCGGATGCTGCGTTGCCGGATGGGGCGGAGCCCTCTGAGGACTCGGCTGATGCAGGTGAGGGCGCTCCAGAGGGGGATGCTCCAGAGGGGGACGCTCCAGAGGATATTACTGAAGATGCGGCCCCAGATAATCCAGATGGGGATACGGCGGATGGGGACACGCCGGATGGGGCAGATGCGGTCCCCGATAATCCGGATGCAGATTCGGCGGAGGCTGAGTTAGATGTGGATTTGGATGACATTGGCCTTGAGGTAGATGGGGCCGATGGAGCTGACGCTTCGGACCCGGCAGATGCCACCAGTGCTGAGGGTGGGGCGACGGCGGCGGCGGGGAATACCACCGGCTCGGCTGATGGTGGAGCTGCCGATGGGGCTGATACGGCGGAGCTCTTGGCCGAGGCGCGACGGTCACTACGGCCTAGTCAGGCGTCTCGATTTGCCAGTGCGATCGCAACTGCTCGACAAATCCCCCCCGGTGATCCCAACTATACCCAGGCCCAAGCCGATATCCAGCGCTGGAGCCAGGTCATCCTGGATCTGGCAGAGGGCCGTGCCGCCGAGAGTGAATTAGACGCTGCCATCAATGCCGCTAAACTTATTCCCAAAGAGCCCGCCAACGTCTATCAAAATGCCCAGGAACGGATCGGCCTGTGGCAAACCCGAGCGGAAGCCCGCGCCCTACTCCGCGAGGCCCAAGCCATCCCGCGCATGGGCCAAGCCAGTACCTATCAAAAGGGCATCATAAAACTGCAGGAAGTCCCTGAAGATCTGCCCATTGAGTATGGCGACGCCCAGCGGCTAATTGGTGAATGGACGGGCAAGATGCTCACCATCGCCCGAGCGCGCGCTGCCCAGGGGCGCTACGCCAGCGCCATTGAAGCGGCCACCTTGATTCCTAAAAATACGGCTAACTACCAACAGGCCCAGGCTGAGATCAACCGTTGGAGAGGAGAATAGGGACTTTTGCCATGTCATCTCGCCGCATACCCCCTGGGCCAGGGCAGGAATCCGTTTGGGACTATCCCCGTCCCCCTGCCCTGGTAGATAGCCCAAAATCCATCCAAATTGTTTTCAATGGCCAGGTGATCGCCGAAAGCAACCAGACCAAACGGGTCTTGGAAACTAGCCATCCACCGGTTTATTACATTCCCCCAGGGGACATTGCCATGGACTGCTTA
>CALHGI010000332.1 GCA_938029995.1 uncultured cyanobacterium
AATCACCCTAATCATCCTGCTCCAACTCACCCTCTCCCTCACCAATCAGCTCCTGCGCCGCACCCTAAAATGGCTCGGCAAATCCCCCCTATCCCTTGGCAGATGGTTATTAACCAAAACACCCCTATCCCCTGGGAACGAAGAATTAGACGAACAAAAACTCGTTGTTCTTCTAGCCAAATTAGAGAGCTTACAACAAGAACAAGCCACCCTCCTAACCCAAATCCAAACCGCCTTAAGGGCGAGAGACATTCATCCAGATGAGCCATAAATGCCCCTCGCCCAAGGGGTTTACCAACAACGCCTAAGGTTGAAGTCTCAGACGCCTATGGGCCGAGACTTCATTAGTCCCTAGGGTATTGTTGGGATTAGGTTTGCCAACTAAATAATGAAAAGCCGGATAATGGGCAATTAAGACCGTTCTACTGCCACTCCGTTGCGGATCCGCCAGCTGGGCCGGTGCCACATGGTGAAATGCCTGATTATCTTGCCACAGTAACCCATGGCCCTCCGACAAAATAAACGGATTCAACACAGGCCGCTTCCCCTGGAGATCGCCATAGATAGCATTCTCCGCATGGGTAACATTATCCCGCTGCAAACAAACCAACATAGCCCGATCGGCCCCATCCGAATGAATACCCTGCCCCGTCAGACATTGATCGATATTCTCGTGATTGAGATGGCTCGTTTGCACCTGAACTAAAATCAACTCTTTTTCAGGCAGCTGATAGGTTTTCCTAAACACCGTAAGAATCTTTTGCGTAGCCTTACACCCCAAAAAATCCCCAGGTAATTCTCGATAAAACCGTTTGTAGCCCCCCGAAAAGTCATTATACTGTTCGGGCTGACTAAAGAAGTCGGCCCTCAGCTGAAACCATTGCCCTTCAATGCACATCACATAGGCAATACTTTTGGTCCGCTTCGCAAAATGGCGAGAGCTCGGATCTGGACCTAAGGAACCACAGGACGAGAGCAATTCCACCGTCTCTTCTTTGCTCAATAGCGGTCTGGTCAAGGCCAAATCATCGCCTAAACAAACGGACGGGGTGGGCCTCGTTGCCCCTGTTCTAATCTTTAAACTTTGCATAAAACCCAGATGGTAATGGTGAGCAACTAGCAAAAATTGCCATATGACGACTGCGTTGAATCGTCATATCAATATTTTTTGATATATTTCAGATAGTTGGTGTGACCTGGGTTTCAAAAATCATGTGTACTTACGGCACCTGATAATATTACCCACGCCCCATAGGGCCGTTGCTACATCAGCAACGGCCCTATGGAAAGCTATTAGTTATTAGGCCCGTGTAGGAACAGCGGTGGTTCCTCAAAGCCTTCAATTACAACGGCTATGCCAACCCACAATCACCATTGGCACAGTCTCTCCGTTGAAGACCGGCAGCCTTCAATAGGCAAAAGTGTTCAGCAATTACGTATAGCCTGGCCTGTGTGCGCCAAGCTACATGCGCGCCAAACTACATGCGCGCCAAGCTACCTTTAATTTCGATGGTCAGAGTTCTTGCTTGCGCAGAAAGGGCACGATGGTCTCACTCACCTTCTCTGCCCAATCTTCCTGGGCATAGTGGCCCACCTGGTCCAACTCCACATATTCCCCATCAGACAGTCCCTTCGCAAAGGCTTCGGCACTATCCGCTGACAGCCAGGGGTCCGAGGTGCCCCAAGCCACCAGGGTGGGACGGGACCAGTTCGCAAACCCTTGGTCAATTTGCTCCACTATCTGGGGAACTTTCATGGCGCGGATGGTCCACATGAGGGAACGACCCACATCAGAACTTTTTAGGAACGGACGCCGGTACACATCAAGATCGTCATCGGCCACTTGATAGGGGCCCCCACCCTCTAAGGTGCGATCCACCAGCAGAGGATCTTGGGTCATGACGTCTCCGATCATAGGCCACCCCATCATCTTCACCTTCATGGGAATATCAGCCTGGGGCGGTAGGGGGGTATTAAGAATAATCAGCTTTTCAACTTTGTCGGGGTTTTGGGCAGCGTAAAGCAACCCCGTCACCCCTAAGAAACCCTGCACCACCAAGGAAAAACGATCAAGTTCCAGGGCATCAATGTAATCGCCTAGGGCTTTGAGATAGGAGGCCTGGTCATAGGTAAACTTACGTTTGTCGGGCTTAGACGATGAGCCGTGGCCAATCCAGTCGGGAGCAATGCAGCGAAATCCCTGCTCCCCCAAGGCCGGCATCACCTCTCGCCAGCTATAGCTCTGGGAGATCAAACCATGGAGCATGAGCACAGGCGGCTTATCGTTAGGGCTATCGGGGACCAGTTCGCGGTAGACCCACTGGAGATCCCCGATATTGACGTCCTTCTGCTCGCTCTTGGCCATGGTATTTTTCTCCCACCTGTGGGAAAAAGCTTACCGCATTAGCCTGGCCCTGGGCTAGGGGCTGATTGGCCAGATAGTCTTGGAAGTAGGGTCGACAAGCGGGGGCAATGCGCCAAAGGTTAATGGACCAGCGCTCAGGATCGGGGCTGATCACCCGGTGGGGATTTTGACTGTTGAACATGATGATGGCCCCCGGCGGCAAATGATGGATTTGCTCCGACATGCGCCTGGGACGACGCTTTTCATAGCTGTCATAGAGGGCGGTATAGCCCCATTGGGTGGGTACGGTGGACAGGTTGATGGTGACCGCCGGACAAGCCGCATAGGGATCATCTCGATGTTCACGAATGCCCACGCCACCGTAGGCAACAAGGCCCAGATCGGGTTTCAGGGGTGCCTGCTCCGGTAAGGCGATGCCACTGGCCCGTTGATAGATGGTTTGGCAAAAATGCCAGAACTTCGCCTGCTGGTAAGCGGGCTGATAATATCGCCCACCGCTGCCTAAAACCGGCTGATGTTCCAGCCAATAGCGTTGTCGTCCTGTGCCATAGCTGGAGGTGTCAGAGGCCAATAGGGAACGGTGTTTGTTGAGATGGCTGCGGAGCCTATTTTGCTTGGCCGCAGGCAAAACGCTGATGAGTTTGAGCATTGAAGCGGACAGTGAGGACTAAAACATTGGGTGGGGTGAACTAATCCCTATGGGTTTATCTTGATCTGTTACACCTGTGCAGCAGACTAAGATAAACCGTTGCTATTAAAAGGCTCTAGGGAGAACTGATGTTGTGCACTATGGGCGCAAAGCCATGGAAAAAGTCCTTCAAGTTAGTCTAAAAAGGTGTTGTGGAAAGAGACATAAATTTCAGGAAACGTAACGATTAAATTAAATTGACCGCCCCGGACCCCAGCCGTCCCCCAGCTTAAGATGCCCAAATGTCTCATATCCAATTATAAAGCGTATCTCTCTGATGTGTGGGGCGCTTGAGGGGGGCGATCGCTCCGATTAAATCTGCCACCGACTGGCAGGTCCCCCCCTGGGCTCCAGCCATGGAGGTAATGTGCTCCTCCATCAGGGTGCCGCCAATGTCGTTGCACCCCCAGCGCAGGGCTTCGGTGGCCGCCCCTAACCCCAGCTTGACCCAACTGGGTTGGTGGTTTTTAATCCAACGCCCCAGGTAAATCCGGGCCACGGCCGTGAGTAATAGGGCATCCGGAATGACCGGCTGATCTCGCCCCACCCGGCTGCGCAAAGGTTTGGGGGCATCCTGTCCCACAAAGGGCAACAAAATAAATTCGGTAATGCCTGTAGAACCATGGGCCAAGGAGGCCTGCTGCAACCGTCGCAGCTGGTCTAAATGGGCAATCTGTTGCGCCTTGGTTTCAATGTGGCCCGACATTAGGGTGCTCGTGGTGGGTAGGCCCAGGCGATGGGCCTGGGAAACAATGTCCACCCAGGTGGCAGCATCCGTTTTTTCGGGACAGATCACCCGTCGCACTTGGTCATCTAATACTTCAGCGGCGGTGCCCGGTAGGGAGCCCACCCCTGCCTGGGCCAGTTCCTGGATCACCGTAGCAAAGTCCAGATTGTCTGCACGGGCAATAAACTGCACTTCCTGGGGGGAAAACGCATGGATGTGCAGGGCTGGAAACCGATCTTTGATGGTGGTGACCAGCCGTTGGTAATAGGCCAGGGTGCGACCATTAATTTTGGCGGTGGGGTTCAGGCCCCCCTGCATACAGATTTCCGTTGCCCCCTCAGCCACCGCCGCCGTTGCCTTTTCGAGAATAGTCTCCCAGTTTAGCCAGTAGGCTCCGGGCTGTCCTTCATCTCGGCGAAACGCACAAAAGCTACAGTGCTGTTCGCAAATGTTGGTGTAGTTAATATTGCGATTGATGATAAAGGTGACGGTGTCCCCCACCTGCTGCTGTCGCAGTCGATCCGCACCGACTCGAATGGCTTCTATCAGCGTCGAATCTGTTTGCCCTAGTAGCGTCAGACCCTCATGGGGGGAAATGTCTTCACCGCCTAACGCGCGGTCTAAAATGTCGGCTACGGTTGTGGTTATCTGATGGGGCATTGCACTGACTGCGAGCGTGATCGAATGGGGAAATGGGATAGAAATATACCTGGGAATCGTCCCAGGTATGGGGAACTGTTTTAATATCTTCCCCATGGTTGGATATGGGTGATCCTTGGGATGATTTAATCTGAAAAACTATGCTGTGGTGAACTTTTGACTGATCGGGTGATCCCCTAAATCAGCAACGGCATGCCTTCCTTCACCTTTGGCCTTTTCCTTCCACTGTAATCTTGACCTTATCCCGAAATCATTATGATTCAACTAATAGCGGGTGACATTGGTGGTACAAAAACCATTTTACGCTTGGTACGCTCGGATGATGGCGGCCAGGAAACCCTCCATGAACAGCGCTTTGTCAGTGGCGACTACCCTGACCTAGTGCCCATGGTAAAAGACTTTTTAGGGGCCGCCCCCGGTGAACCTTCACCCCAGGCGGCCTGTTTTGCCATTGCCGGTCCGGTGGTGAATAATCGCTCTCAGCTGACGAACTTGGCCTGGCTACTGAGTAGCGATCGCATCGCCGAAGAACTCAACCTGAAGACCGTGGAGCTGATTAATGATTTTGCCGCCGTGGGCTACGGGGTACTGGGGTTAGCACCGGACGATCTGCATACGCTACAGCCAGGTCTGCCCAATCCCCAGGCTCCCATTGCCATTATCGGTGCCGGTACCGGGCTGGGACAGGGCTTTTTGATCAACTGCGGAGGAACGTACCAGATCTTCCCCTCGGAAGGGGGCCATGTTGACTTCGCCCCCCGGTCCGAACTGGAATTCCAGCTGCTGCACTACCTGCTGGAGAAACATGCCATCTCCCGTGTTTCCGTAGAACGGGTGGTTTCAGGCCAGGGAATTTTTTCAATCTATCAGTTCCTACGCGATCGGAGTTCTTCACCAGAGTCTGAGCCCCTGGCACAGATCGTCCGCAG
>CALHGI010000333.1 GCA_938029995.1 uncultured cyanobacterium
AGGAAATATGGCAAAATATCGTCTCTTCGCCAGGATTGCCTCTTTCCCCAGATTGAGGCTGAATCTTTAGCAACCCAATCTGACTCGTGCAGCATCAACGCTAAAAATGGGGAATCAATCCTGATGCAGAGTAAAGAGTGACTCTGCATATCGTTTCACTCTTTACTCGCCCCATCCTAAGTCTTAGCCTTGACAGGCCACTAGAGCTACCCAGGCAACTAACCTAGCCAAGCACTATAGAAGCGGCTGAGGGCGGCCAATGGCATAACCCTGGACATAGTCTATCCCCAGGGTTTGGACCTTTTCTAAGACCGCCGTATTCTCCACATATTCAGCAATTGTTTTTAACCCCATAATGTGGCCAATGTGATTGATCGATTGCAGCATGGCGTACAGGACCTCATCCGTTGGAGCTTCCTTAACAAAGTTGCCATCAATCTTGAGATAGTCCACGGGCAAATGCTTTAAATAACTAAACGAAGACATCCCGCTACCAAAATCATCTAGGGCAAAGTGACAGCCTATTTTTTTCAGCTTCAAAATTAGGTCAACCGCCTTTTGCAAGTTAGCAATGGCCAGGGTTTCCGTAATTTCAAAACAGAGTATTTGAGGATTGACCGGATACTTCCTTAACTGCTCTTCCAAGAAGTCAACAAAGCTCTCATCATTGATGCTAGATCCCGACAGGTTAACGCTATAGATGGTTTTAGGAACCGCTGGGCGGGATGCTAAGTAGGTAAAAAAACTTTCCACGACCCATCGATCAATCCGAGGCATGAGGTTATAACGCTCGGCCGTTGGCAAAAATGCCATCGGTGGTGAGATTTCCCCCGTTTGAGCATTGGGCAAGCGCAGCAAAATTTCGCACAATCGATGGTCCTTAGAACCTGGAATAGCCGCTTCAATGGTTTGGTAGTAAAGCTGAAATTGGTTCTCATCTAAGGCTTCGGTCACCCGAGAAAACCATTGAATATCTTCTGTCTGGCGATGAATCCCATCGTCGTCCGGGTGATAGATCTGCACCCGATTACGACCTTTGTTTTTAGCCGCATAGCAGGCCGTATCCGCCAGTTGCATCACCTGTTCACTATTGGTGGTGTGGGAATTAATGGGGACAATACCAACGCTGACACCAATATTAAACACCTTGCCATCATACAAAAAGCGATATTTTTGAATACTTTGGCAAAATGACTTGGCAATCTGTGTGGCCCGGTTCAACTTGCAGTTATACAGCAGCAAACCAAATTCATCCCCCCCTAAGCGAGCCAGGATATCTGTCTGACGAATTTGTCCCCGCCACAGGTCTGCCACCTGGCGCAACAGCTGGTCTCCCGCCGCATGGCCACAGGTATCATTAACAGCCTTAAAGTGGTCCAAGTCCATATAACACAGCATGTGCTGGGACTCTTGTTCCATCAGCTGATCAATCGCCTCATCCAAGGAGAGAATAAATTTTTTGCGATTGAGTAGCTCCGTGAGGGGATCGTGGGTAGCTTGCCAAGCCAGTTGTTTTGCCCGGCCCCGTTCCTCCGTTACATCGTGAAAAACAAGCACGGTGCCCAACACTTCTCCTGTAGCGGAGCGAATCGGGGCAGCGGAGTCGCCAATGCCAAACTCCTGGCCTGTTTTGGAAATAAGCGTAGGATGATTACTCAAGCTAATGGCTTTTTTTTCCTTGATGGCCTGCAGCGCCGGATTTTTCAAAGGCTGTCTAGTGTTGCTATCAACAATATTACAAACCTCTGAAATCGAACGCTGTCTTGCCTCCTTTGCTTTCCAGCCCGTCAGCTTTTCAGCCACGGGATTAAAGTCTTTAATATGGCCGTATTCATCCGTTGTAATAACGGCATCACCAATGGAATGGAGGGTGATCTGAGCCAGTTCTTTTTCCTTATATAGGGATTGTTCTAGCTCCTTACGCTCAGTGATATCCGTTTGAGAGCCCGCAATCCGATACGGAGAGCCCGTTTCATCCCATAACGCCATACCACGGGTTAACATCCAGCGATAGCTACCATCACTGTGTAGGATTCGATACTCACATTCAAAATTTAACCAATGAAAATCCAGGTGTTCCTGAAGCTTGCGCTCAAAGTCAGCTCGATCGTCAGCATAGATTCGAGATAACCATTCCTCAGGGCTGACGCTAATATCACTGCCATCCAGGCCTAACATCGCTTTCCAGCGACGGGAATAACAGATTGTATCCAACCTAAGATCCCAGTCCCAAATCCCGTCATTAGCGCCTTGAACTGCTAGGGCATAGCGTTCTTCACTAATTTCCAACTTTTTCGTTAGTTCTGTGCGCTCAATGGCATACTGGATAGTCTTCGCTAGTAAATTGCCCACATCCACGTACCCTAGGCGTTTGATTCGTTCGGGAGAGAACGTGTCTGACTTTACCAAATAGTCTTGGGCCCCTTCTTTAAGGGCGGCAATGGCAACATTTTGATCCTGAATGCCAGTCAGCACCACCACTGGAACCTTAGGCACTAACGTTTTGATTTGTTTAACCAGTTCTACACCTTGGCCATCTGGGAGACACAGGTCCAATAACACCACATCAAAGTTGTTGTTATTAGCCTCTAAGGCTTTGATAGCTTCATTAAAGCGTTCAGCATGATGTAACGTTGTTTCTATTAGCTCCGACGATGTTAAAAGCTCTTGAAAGAGTTGTGCATCCGACAGATTATCTTCAATCAGCAATGCATCTATTCCTGCTGCCATAAGTGTTTCAGTAAAGGGATATGTGATAAGTAAATGGGTTGTAAAAAAAAGAATTGAGTGATGGATCCAGCTAGTCAGAGATCACGTTTTGGAGTCTGCTGCTGAAATTAGCCGCGTGATTCATGGTGGTCGTACCGCAAGGGTGTTAATCAGGGTTTCTACAGGACACCACACGTGAAGGAAGTTGTTTAGCCGGAGCCTAGGGCTAAAACTTATGTATCCAGCCTATACTGGCTGGTTTGCCTCAAGTGGTACACGAATATAGTAAGAAAACTCGATATAACTTGTATATCGCAAAAATACCTATTCTTAAGCCAGGTACGTAACAACTAGATGGTGTGTTAGTTGCCCAAGGTTAACGTGGGATAACGCCAGGTGGGCCAACTGTTCGGCCCATTTCATCGATGGTTATCGGGTCTATGCACGGGCTGGCAACTGCGCAGTCTTGAGCCAAAAGTCGTGAATTTTTTGAGCAATTAGCTGATAATCACTAAAATTCGTAGGCTTAGTGATGTAAGCATTCGCGTGAAGCTGGTAGCTTTTATAAATATCGGTTGGGGTGGCAGAGCTGGATAGAACGATGGTAGGGATAGCCTGCCACACCTCATTTCGTTTGATTTCTCGAAGCACCTCATGACCGGTTTTGCCCGGTAGATTGAGGTCAAGCAAAATTAGTCGAGGATGGACGTGGGAATTACGGTCGATTTGGCCTAAAAATGCTAGGGCTTCATCACCCGTTTGAGCAATTCGAATGGGCCACTGACAGCCAACATCATCCAGGGCCGCAGATAAAATAGCTGCATCGGTAGGTGAATCTTCTACTAGAAGAATAGTTACGTCCATCTCAGTGATCAGCTATGTTGGAGCTTTAGCGGCACCATGTGCATTATCCTAACGAGCCCAATGGATATTAGCTTGTTAAAGCAGTAAACCTTAAGCTTCTTTTTGGCAAACCGCATCCACGGTCAGGGTGAAATAAAAGGTTGCCCCTTCTCCAGGGGAAGATTCTAGCCATATGTCACCTTGATGATGCTCCACTATTTTTTTACAGATGGCTAATCCTATGCCGTAACCTTTTTGCTCTTGCTGGTTGTGCAATCGCTGAAAAAGCTTAAAAATTCGTTTTTGCTGGGTTTGGGGAATCCCGATGCCATTGTCGTGGACCGCAAAAAGCCAATTGCTTGCTTGCTGTTCAACGGTGATGTGGATATGGGGTGGCTCTGGACCTCGAAACTTAATCCCATTGCTGATCAGGTTTTGCAGCAGCTGTACGATGTGGTTTTTATCGATATGTAGGATAGGCAAATCACCATGGGTAATGATTGCCTGGGTTTCAAGCCGAATAAGTTCTAAATTTTCCAGAGCAATTTTTAGGGCCTGGCTTAAATCGGTGGGGCTATGGTCAAGGCGTCTGTTGTTGATGCGGGAGAGCTCTAAAATGCCATCAATCATCGCTTTCATGCGAGTGCCACCGTCAACGATGTGGGTGATATATCGTTGGGCAGAGGCATCTAGTTGCTGACCGTAGCGTTGTTCTAGGAGCTGGGAAAAGGCTGTCATCGCCCTGAGGGGTTCTTGTAAATCGTGGGAAACGACGTAGGCAAATTCCTCTAAATCGGCGTTGGAACGGGCTAACGCCTGGGCCTGATGGGCAAGTTCTTGTTCCGTTTGCTTTTGCGCTAATACTTGCGCACGCAAGCGACTATTCATTTCCATCAGGTCTGTTGTTTGGGATTTTTCTGCCCCTGGCAAATACCCATGCTGCTCCCGTTCAATTAGAACGGTTAGGACCTCTGCCTCGCTGGTGTTGAATGATCTGGCGGCAATGGTGACAGTATGGCCTTGGCCACCCCCATCGTCAGATAGTGTCGCGATGGAGCAGGGACAGCCAGCCAGGTGGGCGTCACCATGCGCATGGGCCCGTTTGAGGACGATGCCGGTGGGATGCTGCAGGGAATCAGGCAGTAACGTCAGGACATCTGTATGATCAGAAATAATGTGCTTTTCCTGCTTAAGCAGCCCCAGGACATCACCGTAGACCCTTAAGAGATGATGATGCCGATCAACCAGTAGATAAGTGATTTGTCGGTGTTGGAGCAACGCCTGGAAAGCGATGTTGATCGTTGGATCAAATGGCTGGTTGTGTTGCAAGGGTGGCCACAGAATGGGGGACTGTGAAGATGAGCGATCACCCAAGGGCTTCTGTAAGGGGCCTTGGGTGATGTCTGACTTGGAACACTCTTCTGCCATTACTTAGCCCCCTGATATCGCCTGTTTTAAATTCCTAACCGCCATGGCAGAGGGATTGAAAGCAAGCAACCTTTAACTGAACATTGTGCAAGCTTTGGAGGGCTTTCAAAGCTTGATGGAAAATGACTAAAACTATATAACAAAGCTAAGCGCCCTGTTCATACATTAGAGAGACAGGACGCAAATTATCTAGCTATTGAAGTTGATAGCTACCAACTAGACTTAACAACGCCGGGCAATAGTCCCTGGTGGGCCATATCCCTGAGGGCATTCCGGCATAGACCAAAGTCACGGTAGTAACCATGGG
>CALHGI010000334.1 GCA_938029995.1 uncultured cyanobacterium
GTTACGTCATCGTTGGCCACAGTGAGCGGCGTCAGTATTTTGGGGATACGGATGAAACCGTGAACTTGCGGCTTAAGGCGGCCCAAGCAGAAGGACTCACCCCCATTCTGTGTGTTGGAGAAACGAAGCAGCAGCGTGATGCCGGTGAAACTGAAACCCATGTGGTGAATCAGGTCAAACGCGGTCTGGCTGGTGTGGACCAAAGTAAATTAATTATTGCCTACGAGCCGATTTGGGCTATTGGTACCGGTGATACCTGTGCTTCGGAGGAAGCTAATCGTGTCTGTTGGTTAATTCGCTCTCAGCTGGCGAATAAGGATGTTCCTATTCAGTATGGTGGCTCTGTGAAGCCTGCCAATGTGGATGAAATCATGGCCCAGCCTGAAATTGATGGGGCACTGGTGGGTGGTGCGAGCCTAGATGCTGATAGCTTTGCCCGCCTTGTTAACTACCAGTAGGCCGATCGGTTGCTGCCAGCCATTGTTAGGAATCTGACAGGCTGGGTTGGATGGACTTTGGCAGTTTGTTGTGGGTCGGATCATCCTCGCGGACACAGTAGTGGGCATGCACATAGATGCGATCTCGACCCTGTTGCTTCGCATGATAAAGCGCTAAATCTGCTGCCTCGAGTAAATTCTGAAGATTTAGCTGGGGCTGGGGGACTACCGTGGCGATGCCCATGGTTAGGGTAACGGTGGTTCCCACATGGGACGTTTCATGGGGTAGGGCCGCCTCAGCTAGCTGCTGCTTAATCGCTCGGGCTACCTTGTGTCCACCTTCCGTGTGGGTATTGGGCAAAACCACTGCAAATTCTTCGCCACCGTAGCGGGCAATTAAGTCTGCTGGTCGACGAATGCACTTCATTAGCACATCGCTTACCTGGGCCAGGCAAATATCCCCCGTGGGGTGGCCATAGTAATCGTTATAGCGTTTGAAATAGTCTATATCACACAGGATGAGCGTCAGGGGCTGGCGCTCACGGGCTAGGCGCTGCCACTCGGCGGCAAAATAGTGGTCAAACTGACGACGATTGGACAGCCCTGTGAGGCTGTCGGTCAGGGCTAGGGCTTGGAGTTCTTGCTTGTCTTGCTTTAGTTTTTCTTGGCGTAGACTGTGATCCAGTGCGATCGCAATTTCATCCACCAAGATCTGGACATGTTCTTGCTGGGCTAAGGTCCATCGACTAGATTCATCTTGACGCCCGATAGCTACTAACCCCCAGGAGGTCTCCCCATCGCCCTGGTGGGTGGGTATCAAAGAAATGGGCACCAAGAGCCAAGACCCTGGATATTGGCCCAACCAATCTTGGCACATGGGCATCTGCTGTAGCGTTTGCCCATCCACCGCAATTGGACATAATTGTCCCTGTGCTGCTGCTGCCGTCTCTAGCGCTAGGTATGTCTTCAGCGCCGCCGATTGGTCCATGACCAGGGGATGTAACGATGGCTCACCCCTTGTACTTAAACTAGGACCTTGCCCTAGGATAAATACCCAGTCCGCCTTAAAAAAGTCCATCAGTTCCTGAACAGCAACTCGATGGATATGATGGACATCAAGCACTTGCCGAATCCGCTGGATGCTCTCCCGTAAGCGAATTTGCTGCTGTAATAGCTGCTGCAACTGCTGGACATGGCCCAGATTATGATTCGAGTTAGGACAAGCAGCCATCCTAGAGGAAGGTACAAAGATTGGACTGAGTTTTTTCTTAATGGGAGGAGTCAGCTTAGACCCTGCCTGAGTGACTATTTCAGAGAGTTTTAAACCAGAAAAAAATGTCTGTAGCTGAGTAAATTTGTTATTCAAAGATGTGTTGTAGTACATAAGAATGCCCAGGAACAAAAGAAGTTCAAGCAGCGACAACACTCGTCATTTCCGATCGATTTTTATGCGTTATGTATTTGAAGAAGGTTCAAATACAATTGCTAAAGTCGATCCAATAGATTTGAACAAAGTACAGTCTATGGAAAGTTAGACATACCAGTCCTGACACAAACACATCGCCTTAAATTGTGTATTTAAACTGTGCAAACTGATAGTGACAGACCATGATTGGGGCCCAGGAACTACACAAGAACTCAAAACTCAGTTATTAACTAGTAGATGCAGAGTATATACAGGGAAATATTGCTATTTTCAGTAGTCACCCTCTAACACGACGGGGTACCCACCAAATACACCCTAGCAACATCATTGACTTACAAGTATTAGTCCCAATTCTAGGAACTCCTATCGTAGAAAGACTGAAATCGATTGCCATGTGGGTGATGGACCCCAGGACTCACGGTTCAAACCCTTGCTGCGATTGGCATCGGCTAGGAAAATTTATCCCGCTCGGAAAAGCTCATCAATAAAGAATGCTTAAAAAAAGTAAACTTTATTGAAGTTTCTGTACGCTACTTAGCTCCTTGTGTAGTTAAAAATACGATGCAGCCAATTATGTTCGGGTAGCCTCGCTGGACTATCTGTTTCAAGAGCACTATTGTGGCCAGGGTGTTTCGGGCTGTTGAGTTCTATGGCGTGCGCCATAAAACCTCCGTGTCCTAAAGTTTCAAAAAGTGCTCTAGGCCTTCTACCAATGAAGGCGGCCAACGGCGTACATGGGCTACCCAGTCCAAGTCGGTGTATCGCCGATCCAGGCCACGTGCTGCCGCCCACTGGCTTTCCGCTTCCCCTCGATTGCCCGTCTCCCATAGCACCGCTGTTAAGGCCGCACGCACATCCGCATAGTTGGGATATTTACGCGCTAGGCTTTTGAGCACTTGCAGGGATCTTTGCTGGTCGCCGATTTCAAATAGGGCTATGCCATAGTTGGCATAGCCTAATGAAAAGCTGGGTTGAATGGTAATGGACTGTTCATAGTCCTTAATGGCGGCGTTCCAGTCTCCCTGGCCACCTTTGGCATTACCACGATTGTTATAGGCGGCTGGATCATTGGGGGATAGTTTCAGCACTCGATTGTAATCATCAATGGCCTTTTGCCATTGCCCTGCGGCTTCGTAGGCTGCCCCCCGATTGAGATAGGGGTCAGGTTGTAGGGGGTCCATGGCAATGGCCTGGGCGTAGTCACTAATAGCCCCTTCAATTTTGTTTTGACTCACTCGCACATTGCCCCGGTTACTCCATAGGGCTGGTTCCTCAGGTAAGGCTTCAATCAGTTCAGTCCAGACAGCTTCCGCTAAATCAAACTTACCTTTGCTGGTGAGTTCAAAGGCCTGCTTACGTAGACTGCCAATATCAGGTTGGCCATCGGCTGTGGCAGCTAAGGATAGGGATGTGCATCCTAGCCATAGGCCAAGAAAAATCGCCAAGAACCATCGCATAGTATACAAATGAAGTTTCCTTATATAGCTTAGGGCGGATTGATCTCTCCTTCTAGGGGAGTGATCTTTTGTCTGTTATTGCTGCAAGATGATTTGGTCATGCTCAACCTTGGCAATCCACCCCCCCGGAAAGGGATCGGTTTGGCTGCGATGGGGGGCATCCGCAAGGGCTACGAGTTTCTCAATGTGATCAAATTTTGGCTGCTGGGGCAGTAACGTTTGTAAGAGGCGCCGAGCCACTCGCCGCTGGAGTGCTAAAGGAGCGGCCCTAAATAATGGACGATTGATGCACCATCGGTTTTCTGAGGGGACTACCACATGGGTATACAGCTGGCTGGTCTGAGCTTCTAGGTAGGTGACCTCAGCGGTAAAAATTTCGGCAGTTTGGGCCAAGGTGGTTTCAGCGTTGGGGTTAAAGTGTGATTTCACATAAGGCATCAGCTCTTGTCGAATACGATTGCGGCGATAGTGTAAGTCATCGTTTGAGCTGTCGTGCCATACAGGTAAGTCGAAATCGTGACAAAATGCGCCCGTTTCCTCTCTGGTTAACTGGAGTAAGGGGCGGATGACCCACATAGTCTTGTCTTCTCGTACCAGCGGTCGTCGCCAGCTTAAGGCTTGAATGCCATCGGCACCGCTACCGCGCAACAGGTTATACAGAACTGTTTCTGCTCGATCAGTGGCCGTATGGCCTGTGACTACATGGTGATAGCCATGGCGGCTAGCTAAGTTGGCAAACACCTCATAGCGCCAACTTCGGGCTGCGGCCTCAGTCTTTTGTAAGGTTTGGGCAACTTCCCCAAAGTAGGGGAGTTGCCATTGGTGGGCTAGCTGCATGACGTGGGCTGCATTGGCGGCAGAGTCAGGTCGCCAGCCGTGGTCGCAGTGGACGATGGCTAATTGCCAATTCCACCGTTCCCTCAGGTCTAGCAGTAATTTGGCCAGACACAATGAATCCTGCCCCCCGGATACAGCTATCAAAATAGCCGTGTCCTTGGGAAGCAGGACTCTGGATCTGAGTAGCGTATGAATCCGGGCATGGGTAGGGCTCCAAGACATATTGAATCCCTACCTACTCCCTTTTGCTACCTAGTCAGACTAGCCACCTCGCTTATTTACCGAGATCTTTCAGATCGTCAGCAATATCAGAGGCTTTGTCCTTCACGCTACCAGCTTGGTCACCCGCCTGGTTTACTCCATCGCGTACACGTTGCCAAAGGGACTTAGACGATCCCTGGGCTGAGCCAGCAGCATTTTTGACTGCATTGCCAGCGCCATCGGCCATGCCGCCCAGTTTGCCGGTCACAGTGTTAGCACCACCTTGGACAGTATCGCCAACATTGCCTAGACCACTTTTGATGCCATCGCCAACACCACCAATGCCGCCCTGGACAGTATTGCCAGCCTTACCCAGGCCGCCTGATAGACCATCAACACCCTGCTGGGCTGTGCCTTTCAAGTTACCCAAACCGCCCTTAGCGGCGTCGCCGACATTGCCTAAGCCATCTTTCAGGTTGCCAATGCCACCTTTAGCGGCGTCGCCGACATTGCCGAGACCCCCGGCAACCCCATCAACACCTTGTTGAGCGGCACCTTTGATGTTGCCTAGACCGC
Source organism: uncultured cyanobacterium (assembly GCA_938029995.1). Lineage (GTDB taxonomy): Bacteria > Cyanobacteriota > Cyanobacteriia > Phormidesmidales > Phormidesmidaceae > Leptothoe. The sequence goes on from CALHGI010000334.1 coordinate 4,935, forward strand.
CTTTGGCGGCATCGCCAGCATTGCCTAGACCGCTTTGCAGGTTGCCAAGGCCGCCCTTCGCTGCGTTGCCAACGTTACCGATGCCTCCAGCAACCCCATCAACACCTTGTTGAGCGGCACCTTTGATGTTGCCTAGACCGCCTTTGGCGGCGTCACCGACATTGCCGAGGCCGCCTTTAATGCCACCGATGCCACTTTTCGCTGCATCACCAACATTGCCGAGGCCGCCTTTAGCCATGTCGCCAACGTTGCCTAAGCCACCTTTGGCCGCATTGCCGACATTACCGAGGCCACCTTTGACGTTACCGAGACCGCCCTTGGCTGCATCACCGACATTGCCTAGACCGCCTTTAATGGAGCCTAGACCGCTTTTGGCAACGTTGCCGCCCTGCTTTGTGGTGGCCCAAGCAGCACCACCAACGGCTGCTGCCCCTGCTGCTGCCCCTGCGCCAGCTTTGCCAATGCCTGATACGCCAACGCCTGGAGCGTTAGCGGTATGGGTGGCATTGGCCATTCTGTTATTTTTATTTTTGCGACGAGAGCCCCAAGCTACTAGGCCAAAGCAGGCGGCTGGGACGAGCAGTAACCACCAAAGATTGGCCCGGGTTTGCGCCCTAGGGTTGCGATCGCTCACTGCATTGTCAGCAGCATCAGTCACCTGGTTCGCTGCGTCACCAGCGGCCCCGGCGGCCCCTTCAACCGCATTGCCCGCAGCATCCACAGCCCCTTCAACCGCATTGCCAGCAGCCCCGGCAGCTCCTTCAACTGCATTTCCAGCAGCATCAGCGGCACCCTTGACCGTGTTGCCCGCAGCACTGACCACACCTGCCAGCGGGTTAGCCGACTTGAGGGCCGATTGTCCTGGCGCACCAGCTGCATATCCTAAAAAGGCTGCAACCGCAGGGGATGGTTCACCGCTATAAACCAAGGAGAAAGGCTGAGAAAAGGGATAGCGGGCATCACTGGGCAATGTCTTATGCATGGACAATGTCCGTACGCCAGACAGATCGCCCACTTCATCCACGAGGACATACCCAATGCCGTCATTGCCCAGGGCCTGAGCAACATCAGCTGGACTATCAGTATCTAGCTGATCAGCGTTTGCACCGGTGGCAAAGGTAGCAGCCTTAAACACAGGGTAAGGAGCCAAAGCTAGGCGGGTATCACTGGTGTCAGGGCGGTCCACTAGACGAATAGGGGCACTGGGTCCACCGACTTCAGACCAATTGGTAATTTCACCCCGGAAAATTTTGGCAAACTCTTCACTGGTCAAGCTGCCACTAAATGGATTGTTAGCACCTACAATGATGGCGATTTTAGTCCGCTGAACATCAACTGCAGAAAGACCCTGATTAGTTTCAGCATCGCTTAGGGGGCGGCTAATAGCTGCTACATCCGCATTTCCATCTAACAAAGACTGGATTGCTTGATCGGCACCGACTGCGTCAACAGTCACTTCAGCGCCGTTAAACTTACCTTCAAAACTGGTTTTGAGGGCATCACTGATCACATTCATGGCATCGGAGCCACTACTGACTTTGACGCTCGTATCACTGGAGACGGCCACTGGCACTTCAAATGCAGTAGGAGCTGCAACGGCCTGAAAACCAGAAAAAGGCTGATAGGGCGCAACAACTGTTAGGAGTGCAACCGTAGCGGCTAACGAAAAGGTAGAGCGGGGCCTAAGCATATCTAAAACCTCGTATCAACAGAACTTCTGAAAATCAAAACCGGCTAGGGAAAGTAACGAAAGTTACACAATCCTCGGACTAGAATTCAATCATGATCTTATCGCTGGAGGAAAATAAATCAATATAAGATGTCCGTACAAACTTACAAATATCGCTATATGGTCAAGATTTGAGCCAGAATGCTTAGTTTTTGGTCGTATTTGAGGTGCTGAAATCGCAATCAAACTATAAGTAACTTAGTGTTGAATCGCTTCTGGAAGCCCCAGGCTGTCGCTCTATCCCTAAGTTTGTCGGGCTAGGGCAATAGGTGCCCAGTGCTTGGGAAGTTTAAAAGTTTGTGTAGCTTTGTCTGATGTCCGGGCTGATCCATAGGAATCTGAGGCTGGTCAATCTATTTTGTTCATCGGTTTACGTATGTTGGTCAAACCATAGGTGTCGAAACAACTCAAAATTCTTTCAGGCATACACTGCTTAGAAAGTAGGTCCGGCTCTATAGTGGTTTATGCTCTTCGGTGACACATTAGGTCAGGGTTTTGTCCGCAGTTGAGGGCGATTCAGAAGCACTCCTAGAACAGTCAAATAATGGAT
>CALHGI010000335.1 GCA_938029995.1 uncultured cyanobacterium
GGAACGGGTGGAACTGGTGCGGCAGCTGGGTCGGCAAAAGCGAATATTTTTACTGTCGAATATTAATGAGCTGCACTTGGCGACGAGCGATCGCAAGTTTGCCGAGGCCATGGGCACTGAACTGGGCACCCTGGCTGACCAGTTTGAGCGGGCTTACTATTCGCATTTGGTGGGGGCGCGCAAACCCAACCCCAGCATTTTCCAGCGGGTGATCGACGAAAATAACCTGGACCCTGCCAGCACTCTCTTCCTCGACGATACGGCCCATAATCTAGTGGGGGCCGAGCAAGTGGGCTTGCAAACGATTCACATCACCCCAGAAAATCCCATCGAAAGCCTGAATCTATTGAATTTATAGTGCAGCAATTTGCTGTGGGCAAAGATGTTGTGAACTCTGGGGGCAAACTTGTAGCCCTGGACAATTTGGTAACCGGGGAAAATATAAAATATTAATCGGACCTTTTGTTGCAATCTCCTATGGTCAGCTATCTCGATTTCGCCCTGTTTGCCCTGTTGGGCATTGGTGCTGGCACCATGGCCGGTATGCTGGGCATCGGCGGTGGCATGATTATTGTGCCTGGGTTGTTTTATCTATTTTCAGTGATAGATTTACCCAGCTATAGCCTGATGCATTTAGCGGCGGGCAGTGCCATGTGCATTATGATTTTTACCGCAGCATCGTCCACTTTTTCCCATCATTTACGGGGGGATGTGCAATGGGGGATCTTCGGTCGCATTATTGCTGCCATCGGTGTGGGTGTGGTGTTGGGCAATTCCTTGTCCAACCATTTAGATACCCATTGGTTAGAGATTATTTTTGGCGTATTTTTGCTGGCTGTTTCCATCAAAATTTTGCTCGATTGGAAACCGGCTTTTGAAGAAACCACCATGCCGCCCCTCTGGGTATTTGCCATTGTGGGAACGCTAATTGGCTTTAAGTCAGGCATTTTAGGCATTGGCGGCGGTGCCATCAGCGTTCCGTTTTTGCTCTACTGTGGCTTACCGATGAATAAGGCCAGCGGTACGTCAGCGTCATTTACCTTACCCATTGCCATTGTGGGGACGCTATCGTTTTTGCTATTGTCCCCAGGGTATGGGGATATTGCTTGGTCCACGGGATATATCTATTGGCCCGCCGTCGCTTTGGTGGCTCCGTTTACCATGATTGGAGCTCCCATTGGTACCCAGCTTTCCCATATCATTTCGCCTCAACAGCTCAGACGGATTTTTGGTTTATTACTGGTGGTGATTGGCCTGCGCATGTTTGGCGGTGGCATTCAGTTTTTAGCCTAAATGGGATATTTCCCGTAGGGGCGTTGCATGCAACGCCCCTACGGGAGGGGATCTGAATCTAATGGCTAGCCATTTCAGTGACGATCTTTTGCTTGAGTCGTTCTGGCACCGCACTTAGATGGTCGTACTGCCACCTGAAGAAGCCCACGCCCATGCTTAAGGAGCGCAACTCTAGAATTAGGGTTTGCATTTCCGCCACGGGAAGCTGGGCCGATACCTCATCCCAACCGGGCCAGTTGGCTTTGTTTTCGTAGCCCATCACCTGGCCCCGGCGACCGCTGATTAGGGTGAGTACGTTGGAGGTAAACCGGTTGGGCACAGACACTGATAGCGATGCGATGGGCTCTAGTAGGGTGGGTTTGCACTCGGGTAGTCCGGTTTGCATTGCGATACGGGCGGCCTGTTTAAAGGCTTGGTCCGAGCTATCTACGTGGTGATAGGACCCTTTTTTGAGGGTGACCGACACATCTACGACGGGGAAGCCCAGGGGACCTTGCTTGAGAAATTCCCGTACGCCCGTTTCCACACTGGGGATATATTGCCTGGGTACTACGCCGCCGACAATTTGTTGATTGAACTTAAAGCCCTCCCCCCTGGGTAGGGGCTGAATGTCGATGTAAATGTCGCCAAATTGGCCGTGTCCCCCGGTCTGATGCTTGTACCGGCCGCGAATGTCTGCCTTGGCATGGCGGATGGTTTCTTTGTAGGGCACCTGGGGCAGGTGGGTGGTCATGGGCAAGTTGTACTTGCGGCTGAGCCGGTCCATGGCAATTTTGAGATGGACATCCCCCTGACCCCACAAAATCACTTCGTGGGTGTCGCCGTGCTGTTCCCAGTGCAGGGCGGGATCTTCGTCCACTAGTTTATTTAGGGCACCGCTGAGTTTTACTTCGTCGTTGCGCTTTTCGGGGGTAATGGCGAGGGAGTAAACCGCTGGCAGAATGTCGGCAATGGGTAGGACTTCGGATGTGTCGCCGGTGCTGAGGGTGTCGCCGGTTTTGGCATGTTCCAGACGTGCGATCGCAACCACGCTCCCTGCCTCGGCGGCACTCAGGGCCTGTTGTTGTTGGCCCACCAAGGAATAGAGCCCGCCCATGCGATCTACACCGAGACTGGCTCCATCCTTGAGGGTGCCGCGCCACAGTCTTGCTAGGGATAACTTGCCCCCCTGGGGACTGTAATAGGTTTTGAGAATTTGAACTAACGGTTCACTTGCGCTGAGATCAATGCCGCGTCGTTCTGCCGTGACCTGGGGTTCTGGGGTTTCACGCACTAAGGCCTCCAGCAGCGGACGGACACCATAGTCTTTAGACGCCACCCCGACAAAGACGGGCACCACTAAGTCTGCACCCAATTCCATTTTTAGATCCTGGATGATCTCATCTTGGGGTGGTTCGATTTCTTCCAGCAGTTCTTCTAATAGGTGATCGTCAAAGTCAGCCAGGGTTTCTAGCATTTCTGTGCGGGCTGCCTTTTCTTCTGCCGCCAGGTCCTCCGGCAGTGGCACCGGGTCGGCCGCAGCGCCGTCGTGGTAGTGATAGGCCTGCTCGCTGACCAAATCAATAAAGCCCACCAGATCTTCGCTGGCACCAATGGGGTACTGATGGGGCACCAGGGGACGGCTGGATACCGACTTGAGGGCATCTAGCACCTCAGCAAATGGGGCACTGGCCCGGTCCATTTTGTTGAGATAAACAACGTGGGGGATTTCCCACTTATCGAGAAAGTGCAGTAATGGCGATACGGTAAGCACTCGACTGGGGTCCGGTTCGCACACCACAATGGCGGCATCCACCCCCATCAGGACATGGAGCGGTTCCTGGAGGAGTTCGATGGAACCGGGACAGTCAAGGAATGTAAAACGAATGCCGCCGTACTCAGTACAGGCGGCATTCGTTTCCACGGTCATTTGGCGATTGCGGGCTTCAGGCGTATGGTCTCCAACCGTATTTCCCTCAGGAATCGATCCTTTGCGAGAGATGGTCTCGGTGACCGAAAGCAGACTCTCAAGCAGGGTGGTTTTACCACTTGAGTATGGACCTACAATCGCCACGTTTCGTGAACGAGATATGGCAGCTTTAGCCATAGGTTTACCCCTTTTTCTAAAGATAAGAAAATTTGGCCAAGTTCAGATTGGGGATTTTATGTTGTAGAGCGTCTGAACTTATCGGTCAGGGGGTATTACCTCTTAACGGACATTACGGGCGGAATCAACGAGGTTAAGAAACTATGGCCCCTGGGTCATATAGCTAGCCTAGCGTTGCCATAAGCCTCTGATGACAAGGGGTTTGGAAAAATTCACTAGTTTAAGAAGGGTAATGCAGGGTTAAGTTTTAAGTTTTGACTGTTGAGTTTTGAGGGTATCCGACAGATGTGGAGACTGTGGGATACCCCCAACATTTAGTCCATCAAAAGCGTTCAGAAACACATGTGGGGCGCGCTAACTCTGACAGATGCAACAGAGCATTTTATGGGCCACAGATTCGAGCCCACCTTAGACATTCTCCTAGGAGCTTGGCCTTGTGCAAGCCCTGGGGCAGAACTGTCGGTCAGGGTTTCGTATCCCTATTTCCAGTTGTTATTGACGCCGATGAGATTGCCAAACAACATAATAAAACCACTAATGGAAATGATGATGGCTAGAACTACAAAAATGCCGTCGTAAGCTGCGATATCTTCCATGGGAAATGGTTTTTTATTTTTCTACTTCTACAGTTTAGAGGTTAGTGCGGAGTTGGGGACGCTATGGCCATCAAACTTGTCGATGATTGGGGCATGGCTATTAATGGCGATGCCCCTGACTACTGGGGCCGGATTCAGCAGGCTGCGTCGTGGTTGATAATGCTTCTTTGGGATAGCTTTCCCCATGGGCGGGCCGCCCCACGCCCATGGTTTTGGCCACTTTTTGGGACATGGGCCGTGCGTTCTCTAACCCCAAATTCCCATGGCCCATCAACTTAAGTTCATCAACGTCACTTCCCAAACCAGCCGTGGTTGGACATAGCGGAGCAGCTGTTTACGGGCCAGTTCTAGCTGCTCCATGCCTTGAATATGGCCTTGTTGCCAGCGGCTTTGCTGGAG
>CALHGI010000336.1 GCA_938029995.1 uncultured cyanobacterium
CAGGACCTGCGCAACTGGCTAATTATTTACGGCTATTGGAATGCGGGCGGTACTGAGAATGTGGCTTCGATGCTGTGGGTGCTGGCAGAGAAATATTTGGGCCTGACCGTTGGTGAGATTCCAGCGGTGATTGAAACGCCGAATATTGGATTGTTGCATCCGGAGTATGAGGGATATTTTGAATCGCCGAAGGCGTATGTGGAGTGGGCTTCGGCTTCGCTCAGCCCCCAGTTGGCCGAGCGGAGCCGTTCGCGAAGCGTCTCCAACGGAGTTAGTCAGCCCCGCGTAGGCATCCTGCTCTATCGCAAACATGTCATTACCAATCAGGCCTATATTCCCCAGCTGATTCGCTACTTTGAAGAGGCGGGTCTGGTGCCGGTGCCCATCTTTATTAACGGCGTAGAAGGCCACGTGGCCGTGCGGGACCTGATGACCACGGGCTATGAGCAGGCCCAGCGGGCGTTGGGCAACGTGGAATGCCCCTCCCTATCCAAAACAGCCGCGCAGGTGGATGCGATTGTTTCCACCATTGGCTTTCCCCTGGTGGGGGGACCGGCGGGCTCCATGGAAGCGGGACGACAGGTGGCGGTGGCTAAGAAGATTTTGGGGGCCAAGAACGTGCCCTACTTTGTGGCGGCCCCGTTGTTGATTCAAGATATTCACTCCTGGACCCGCCAGGGGGTGGGCGGCCTACAAAGCGTCGTGCTGTATGCCCTGCCAGAGCTAGACGGAGCCATTGACCCCATCCCGTTGGGGGGCCTAGTGGGGGACCAAATTTACCTGGTGCCCGATCGGGTGCGCAGACTGACGGGACGGGTGAAGCAGTGGATTGAACTACGGCGAAAAGAGACCTCAGAGCGCAAGCTGGCGATTATTCTCTATGGCTTTCCCCCTGGCTACGGGGCCACGGGCACAGCCGCATTATTGAACGTGCCTAAATCTCTCTTGTCGCTTTTACACGCCTTAAAAGCCCAGGGCTATCACGTCGGAGACTTACCGGACGATGGGGAAACCATCATTGACTGGGTGAAGACCGCAGATGATGAGAACCAGTGGCTGGTGAAAAAAGGCAAGGGAGCAGAGGAGCCAGGGGAACTGCCTGAGCTTTCTGTGCCTGCAACAGTTAATGTGCGAACGTTGGAGCAGTGGCTGGGATACCTGAAAACGTCAAAAATTGAAAAACAATGGCAATCCCTCACCCAAAGCGGCATTAAAACCGTCGGGGAAGACTTCCATGTGGGGGGCATCCAGCTGGGCAACGTGTGGATCGGTGTGCAGCCACCCTTGGGCTTGGCCGGGGACCCCATGCGGCTAATGTTTGAGCGGGATCTCACCCCCCATCCCCAATATGCTGCTTTCTACACCTGGCTGCAAAACGACTTTCAGGCAGATGCCGTATTACACTTTGGCATGCACGGTACGGTGGAATGGTTGCCAGGGTCTCCCCTGGGCAATACGGGCTATTCCTGGTCCGATATTTTGTTGGGTAATCTGCCCCACCTATATGTGTATGCCGCCAACAACCCATCGGAGTCGATTCTGGCCAAGCGCCGAGGCTATGGGGTGCTGGTGTCCCACAATGTGCCCCCCTATGGTCGGGCCGGTCTTTATAAGGAGCTTATGGCCCTGCGGGAACTGATCGCTGAGTTGCGAGAAGATCCCCAGGCCAATCGAGTCTTGCAGGATGCCATTCTCACTAAAATTACCGACACGGGTCTAGCGGCGGACTGCCCCCTGCCAGAGCTAAAGGCCCAGGGGCTAGAATTTACCCCAGAAAATGCCCGGCTGTTTAGTAATCACGTTTTAGATCGGTACTTTGTCACCCTGTATGAATATCTCCAGGTCTTAGAAAATCGGTTATTTTCCAGTGGTCTCCATGTGTTGGGCCAGTCCCCAGATACAGCCGCCATTAGTAGTTATTTAGAAGCTTACTTTGGTGAGCGACTATCCCCTGAGTTGCTAGAACAGATTGCGGCAGACACCTTGCCAGAAGATGCCCAGGCTGACAGTTTAGCCAAACGCTATGCTGCCAGTGAGCCCCTAACGCCATTGCTGTTGGATGAAGCCATCACCATCCGCCGTGGGCTAACCCAAACAACGGATGAACTTACCAATCTGTTGCGCGGCCTCAACGGCGAGTATATCCCCCCCGCCCCAGGGGGAGACCTGCTGCGGGACGGCCCCGGAGCCCTGCCCACGGGGCGCAATATCCATGCCCTCGATCCCTACCGCATGCCGTCCCCCGCCGCCTATGGGCGCGGTCGGGCCATTGGCCGTAAGCTAATGGCTCAAAGTTTAGAAGACTCCGGGGAATATCCTGAAACGGTGGCGGTGATGCTGTGGGGACTGGATGCCATTAAAACGAAGGGAGAATCCCTGGGGATTTTGTTAGAGCTGGTGGGTGCGGAACCGGTAAAGGAGGGAACGGGCCGGATCGTTCGCTACGAGTTGCTGCCCCTGGAGGAGATGGACCATCCCCGCATTGATATTTTGGGTAATCTCTCCGGCATCTTTCGCGACAGCTTTGTGAATATCATCGAGCTGTTGGACGATTTGTTTCTACGTGCTACGGAGGCAGATGAACCGACGGAACAGAATTTTATTCGCAAGCATGCGCTAGAACTGAAGGCCCAGGGGGTGGAAAACGTATCGGCCAGATTATTTTCAAACCCCGCAGGGGACTATGGCTCCCTGGTGAATGATCGGGTGGTGGATTCTAACTGGGAGTCGGGGGATGAGTTGGCGGATACCTGGCGTGATCGCAACGCCTTTAGCTACGGTCGGGGGGACAAAGGCCAGGCCCGACCAGAGGTGCTCAACACCCTGCTACAAAGCACCGGACGCATTGTGCAACAAATCGACTCCGTGGAATATGGCCTGACGGATATTCAGGAATACTACGCCAATACTGGAGCCCTCAAAAAAGCGGCGGAAAAACGCCAGGGCAAGCGCGTCACCGCCAGCTTTGTGGAAAGCTTTTCCCAGGACACCACCCCCCGTAAATTAGAGGATGTGCTGCGCATGGAGTATCGCACCAAGCTGTTGAACCCTAAGTGGGCAGAGGCCATGGCGGACCAAGGTTCTGGCGGAGCCTATGAAATCTCTCAGCGGATGACGGCCCTGATCGGCTGGGGGGGCACCACCGGATTTCAAGATAACTGGGTGTATGACCAAGCGGCTGAGACCTATGCCCTAGATGGGAACATGGCCAGTCGACTGCGGGAAGCCAACCCAGAAGCCTTTCGTAATATTGTGGGCCGGATGATTGAGGCCAACGGTCGCGGGCTGTGGCAAGCGGAGGATGAAACCCTGGAGAAATTACAGGCCCTCTACGACGTTGCCGATGAAACCCTGGAGGGCGTAGCATCGTAAAGTCCTTGGCTCTCAGGCTGGTATAAGGTTAATTCGCTACGCTCTCGATAGCTGTTTATGGCATGGAAATAGGTTTATGGTGACCCTGAGTCGGATATTCACATCTACGGGCTTAGCCCTGGCCGTTGCCATTATTCCCCTGGCCTGCACACCAC
>CALHGI010000337.1 GCA_938029995.1 uncultured cyanobacterium
TGCCCCCACCAAGCGACAGCCCTGGATCACATTCAATCCAATGCCACCGAGGCCAAATACAATCACATTAGCCCCAGGTTCCACCTTGGCCGTATTAATCACAGCCCCTATCCCTGTGGTCACACCACAGCCGATATAGCAAACTTTCTCAAAAGGGGCATCTTTCCGAATTTTAGCTAAGGAAATCTCAGGTACAACGGTATAGTTCGCAAACGTCGAAGTACCCATGTAGTGATAAATCGGGTCATTATTCAACCGAAACCGGCTGGTGCCATCAGGCATAAGACCACGTCCCTGGGTACCCCGGATAGACTGACACAGGTTAGTCTTGCCACTCAAACAATACTCACAGGCACGGCACTCAGGCACATACAAGGGAATGACATGATCACCCGGCTTCAGGCTTTTGACATCAGCCCCAACATCCACCACCACCCCGGCGCCTTCATGACCTAGGATGGCTGGAAACAACCCTTCTGGATCTTTACCGGAGAGGGTATAAGCATCCGTATGACACACCCCCGTAGCTTTGATCTCCACCAGGACTTCACCAGCTCTCGGACCATCCAAAGTCACCGTTTCTATAGTTAAAGGCTGACCTGCTTGATGGGCGACAGCGGCTTTCACGTCCATATCCATACCTGTAGACAAGTCTTGCCAGCGTAGTGGATATAGCCGATGCTAAACCAGCAGAGTTAGCTAACTGTAAAGAAACGCTATGAGAGTTTATGGGAAGCGCAATTCTTAACTAATCCACCCAACCAATATCATCGTCAGACAGCATACTGTTTTGTTCACCACGCTGAATGGCATACTCAGGAATCGCTTTGTAGCTCCTAGGCCGATTGCGCAAACTTAACGTATTGCGATTCGTCGCCAAATCTGCACCGTGGATTACCGTTGGTGAAGCTTCCTCTTTTGGACTAGCTGCCTTTTCCGACTGGTTGGCAGTGATTTGACGGATTGTTTCTTTAGCAGTGTCGAGTTCCTGGGTAATCTTTGTCAGTTCTTCAGTCTTATCAGTGGTGGCCTTATTAGCAGCCGTCAACTCATCTTTCAATTCAAAGATTCGGGTTTGATGAGTTTCTATATCCCCCTGCAATTGCACCACTTGTTCTTGGGCCTGCTTCAGGGAAGTTTCTAATTCTGCGACCTGTTTCTTAAGGGCTGTGGTGTTGTCCGCCGCAGTAGATTTTTTATCAGCAGCAGCTGAAGCAGCAGACTTCGGCGCGCGCTTTCTTGTCCGATTACCACTAGCAGCAGACTTTTTACTGGCAGTACTGGCGGTATCAGCATCCCCCTGAGACTGCTTGGATGAACCTTTAGCAGGAGCCTGCTCGGCTCCGCTAGTTTTCTCAACTTCTTCTTTGAGCAGGTCGGCGATGCGTTTTTTAGTCATAATCTTTTCCAGTCCATTAGGACTTCCGCGGCAACTTTATAGTAGTCGGCCTGTGCTTCTTGAGCATTGGCTCCCTTCCATTGACTGATAGCGCAACCTTCCATAGCGGCCCGTTCGTGAGCCTTATAAGTTCTAATGTAAGTTCGAAAAGCGGCAATCTCCAACTTTTCCAACATTGTTTGAGCTTCTTGCGCTTCCTTTAAACTACGGGAATCAACCTTTGTCAGCAATACCCGATGAAAAACCCCAGAGGGCTGAGCAAAGGTTTTAACAGTATTGATGAGGGCGGTCACATCCATAGGCGCTGGCGGAGTGGGCAGCAGCAGATAATCTGCCACCGGCAATACGGCAGCTAAGGCTTTAGAGTGTAGCGCTGGAGGGGTATCCACTACAATCAAATCATACTCGTCCAGGGATTTTAGTTGCCCTAACATTTTGGGATCAATCTCGTGGGAGAAATCAAACGCTTGATGTACCCTCTCAAGCCACCATGTCGCCGAGCGCTGACTATCGCTATCAATCAGCAACACACGCCTATCTTCTGCAAAAATTGCGGCTAAATTAACGGCAGTGGTAGTTTTACCCACGCCCCCCTTGCCGTTAAGAATAACCAGTACCTTAGGACCTAACTGATTTTGCTTGACCTTAGCCACGACTCGTCACAAAAATACGACCCCAACCCCATAGGCATGGACGGTTAGACCCGATAAAGGCTTCAAACCCCACCACATCTAACCCATTGCTCAACTCCTGCACTATGCCTCTAAACTGCAGCTTCTCGCCCATTGTAGAGACTCATAGCCCTTTCAATGCCTTTGCCCAGGCTAAACTCTATGGCTTCACCAGCGAGACTAACCGTAGCATCCACAACTTTACGCTCGTCTGGTGAAAATTTACCCAACACATGGCTAATAACTGTACGATCAGCCTGATTTTCTGCGCCATCTGCCCGACTTATCCCTAACCGTAGGCGAGGAAAGTCTTGGGTTCCCAAGTGAGAAATAATCGATTTCATCCCATTGTGTCCCCCGGCTGAGCCCGACAATCGCATACGCAGCTTGCCGATGGGCAAATCCATATCGTCATAAATGACTAGCACCTGGCTGGGCTCTAACTTATACCAGTCCAATACTGCACGCACTGACTGACCAGAGCGATTCATATAAGTAGATGGTTTCAATAAAATCAAACGATCGCCAGACACGGAACGGGTTTCAGCAACATGACCCTGAAACCGCTTATTGTCTGAAAGCTTAACGAACCATGCCTTAGCTAAATCATCGATAATTTCAAACCCAATATTATGACGCGTACGCTCATACTTTTGTCCTGGATTCCCCAGACCAACAAGTAATTTGGGCATTTGTGGAGAATCAGCGTCTATGGGCATGCTCCTACCGCCGCACCTGAAATGATCGAATTTCTGTGGTAGTCCTAAACATTTTCTTCGGGTGTGACACTCGCTACATCCGATGCTGCTGAGCCATCAGCCTCATTTTCGGCATCAGGCTTCAAGGCTTTAGGCGTTGGTGTTTCTAACGTAGCTTTGATCGGCTCTGTCACCGTCTTTTCAATGCGGGCAGCTTCCTTTTTGAACTCATCTTCGAATTCCTTAGAAGCATCTTGAAACCCTTTGATCGCCTTACCTAGGCTACGACCAATTTCAGGCAACTTTTTAGGGCCAAATACCAGCAAGGCCACCATCATAATCAGAGCCATCTCTGGCAGACCGATGCCAAAAATATTCATTACCGGTAAATCTCCGCTGACTGTTAGTTAATTAACACCTATACCGGTGCCGGTCCTGACAAACACCTGATCCTCAATCAACTCACTAGGAAAGGGGACAAGCTAATTAGCTTATCCCCTCCCTTAGTTATCG
>CALHGI010000338.1 GCA_938029995.1 uncultured cyanobacterium
CCGCCCAGGGTATCTAGGGCACCCATTAAGAGTTCTTCTTCCTCGTCGGTCCATTGACCACGAAATATAACGGCAAAACCGCTTTTCTTGAGGAGTGGCAATGCGTATTCTGCACAGGTAGAGGCTGGACCGACAGCCCGAACCATGGCCAGATCGTACTGGGCGCGATGGTTACTGTCTCGGCCTACCGTTTCGGCTCGCTCGGCTAAAAAGGCAGTATTGGTCAACTCTAGCTGCCCGCATAGGGTTTCTAGAAATGCCATTTTTTTGCGGGTGGAGTCGAGTAGGGTGACATGCCATTGGGGGCGTGCGATCGCAACCGGCAAACCAGGAAAACCTCCCCCCGTACCAATATCAATTACCCGATGCACCGTCGGCAGCCACTCCGGCTTATGGGGTTCATACCAAGGCGCCACACCACTCAAAGAATCCCACAGATGCTTTTCCCAAAACCCATCCGGCTCAGTAATTCGAGTCAGGTTCGCCTGGCGATTCCCCGCCAAAACCCCCTGATACAACCGCTCAAATAATACCTGCTGGCCCTCCGACGGTTGCCACTGTAACGTCTTCTGCCAAAGGTCGCCGTAGCCTGGCAAGTTTTCAGTTGTTATTTCCGTCATTCCCTGATTTTTCCGTATCCTTCGGACTAGTTAGGCTGACCTCAACCTACACCACCGGCACCGTTTCCAGGGGTTTGGCAACCAACTCTCCATTCTGCAACGTCCAACAATCATCGGCCAAATGGGCCAAATCACTCGCATCATGGGACACCACCAGCAAACTCCAGTTTTTCTTGAGCTCCGCCAGCAAATTAATCAGCTGTTTTTTCATCGACCAGTCCAGCCCCGCCGTAGGTTCATCCAATAGCAACAAATAAGGCTGGCGAATCAGCTGTACCGCCAAGGCCAAACGCCGCTGCTGCCCACCGCTAAGGGCATGGGGAGCAGCCTGCAATGAAATCATCCCCAACCCCACCGATTCCAGGGTTTTCGTCACCTGTTCAGAGCCTAACTCCGGATGCCCAATCCGTAACTCTTCCAACACCGTATGGCCACAAAAATGCCGCTCTGGAAACTGAAATACGAGTCCAGCCAGCTGCTGCAACGTTTCTGGCTGCAGCTCCTGATCGCGCCAATGCAGTGCCCCCTTCGACGGAGACACCAAACCAGCCAAAATTTCCAACAGCGTACTTTTCCCAGAGCCACTGGGCCCCACAATCAGCCCCATTTTTTTAGGCTCTAGGGTAAACGAAATCTGATGGAGAATTGGCGTTGCACTAGCCGCTGGATGGTAAGAAACTCGATCAAGGGTGAGCATTCGCGAAACAAGAAGGTCCACTGCACACTATAGCCAATCTTTTCCCTATTCTTCTCCCTTCAGACCATGGCCCCAATTCATCAGCAATAAATCAGAATTGGATACCGAAGGAGCTTGCTATGCTGTATAACCGAAACCATGCAACCCTGAACCTATGGAAATTCGCTTTCGCGAGTGCGACTTCTTCAACCTGTGGATTTGGCTAGAGCTAGAAAATGTGCCCTCCGCCATGGAGCAACAGTACATCGAAGAAATTTTTGACTCGTGGTTTTTCCTTGGCAAACTCGGTGGGTTTAATGCAGAAAACCTCCAGGTTCAAGACGGCGGCCACGAAATTAGCTACATGGACTACGACAACAGTATGGCCGAAGACAGCCTGATGGCGGTCATGCACAACATGTCTGAAGTGCAGTTCGAAGGCACCTGGGCCCGTTGCTGGTTTGACCTGGGCACCACCGATGCCATTGCCCTAGATGTGCTGACCAATACACTCAAACAGTTCAGTAAGGACTACACCATCATCCAACGGGTATACATCGGCGGAGAAAATGAAAACTGGCCCGTCCCCAAGGATCAGCAGGCAGCCTTTGTAGATGGGATGCACTAACTGACAAATAACTGGGGAACAGAGGTGAGGTGACGGCTTAATTACGCAGAAAATTAAACATTTATTGAGCAAATCAACAAAATTTGCGTAATTTTGACCGAAGAACTGTTGATTATGGTGCGGACATGTTTTCAAACACTTCACCACAACATCAGGAGCCACATGTCACTACACCAGCAAGTAGAACCACCACCGAGGAAACCTCAGCGTGGGCCAAAGCGTTTATGGCAACTTTTGGGCATCAGCGTAATAACCAGCACCGTTTTACTGCTGGGAACCAACCCAAACCAGTCAGCATATACAAGCTACGCGGCAGAAAATCTTCCCAAGCACTTGAAGAAAACCAACTGTGATGAACTCGAAGGTCATTTTTCCTTCGGATTTTTCTCAGGACAAACAAAAGATGCTTGTAAAAGCGCAATTAATGGAGCTGATTCCATTGGTCGCGGCATAATCCAGTTTTTTATTGACCAATCAACTGAACGCACAAACTTACATGTGCTGAGCATTTACACAACAGAGGTATTCGGGAGAAAGATCACCACGCTAGGCATTGGCCAACAGTTTTGGACCCTCTGACCAAAACAGAGCTGCTGGCAAAGCCAGCAGCTCTGTAACGACCGCCATACCAAACAAACGCCGTTGCTGATTTAGGGGATGAATCGCTCTGGAAATGACGCGATACATCCGAATTTCGCAAATCAAATCATCCCGAGGATCAACAGCGCCAAACAAACAACTATCTAACTCTTTTCTGGACGGTGCTACTTTTGGGGAAGAACCGATCTGGCAATGATGCAATCAACCGGTGTCTATTAAATGAAATCATCCCAAGGATCAGCAACGCCCTTTTCTGAAAGTAGTCTCAGGAACCTGCAATAACTTTCTAAGCTTACATTTGAGCACAGCAGGCATAATAGCAGTGCCCCTCACACAGCAACATTTGCCATGGCCTACGAAGCACAGCGTCAAGCAAGTCTGGAATCCTCTACCTTTAACCATTTAAATACCTGGTTAACTAAGCGCATTCGTGAAATTAGTGTGGATGCTTTAGCATCCAGGGCGTTTACATGCACCGCCTGTGGCGAAGTAGCGGGTGAGTATCTAATAGATCACGCAGGTCAAACCTATCGTTTCGATACAGCGACAACCTATGCCTTTTTAGAATTTATCTTGGCAAAGCAACCGACCGCTGTGGGTTAAGGCCATCTCCTAGACCACCACCTCATGGTCAAACCGCTGGCGTTTTTCAAACTCAAACGGCCCAGCAATGGACCCCCATAGCAGTTCATCGGTCTCCGGATCACGCCCTCGGTCGTAGCTCACCAGCTTATGGTCAGTAATTTCAAACTCATTATCTAAGTAGCTGGTCTTGCCCTTGCGCACCACCATGCAATTTTTGCCGGGCACCACCTTACCGACAAAGCTTTGACCCGTCCAACGCACCGTCATGTCACATCCCGGCATTTTCTCTAATTGCCCCGCTTCAATGGTAGCCAGTTTCTGCTGATCGCGAGCGGCCCCAATCACCGTGTCTTGATCCTTAAACGTATAGTTCTCCAGCAGGATGTGATCGTCCTGGGGCAAAAAATGTAGCATCCGCACCCGATAGGGTTGACCCAGCATAAAGTCATAGGCCTGCTCCAGGTATAGACAGCTCCCGGACAAAACGTTCGATGGCGCAGGCCTCATACACACCCGGATGTGGGCGAAAAAGGGCGGATTTTCGATGGCCTGGGCCTGGTTACTGAAGTCAGCAGCCATCCACTTAAGCAAGGTGGAAATATCAGTCGCGTGGGACATAGGAGGGAGTTGATGCAACATCGCCATCTATTATGAAAAGATAGAACCCTCCCAAGAGCAACCCTATGGAGCCTCGCTCAGTCTTCCATACATTTTTCGACCATTGCGTTGGTAACTGGTCAACCGAGCGCACCTATCATTACCTCACTCAAAATGAAGTGGAGCGCTCCCATACTGACTTTCAAGTGTCCCCCCTAACGCCGGACCTAAAGAGCAAGGTGCTGGCGGACAATGGCTACGATGAGATCACAGATTTAGCAACATTGCCAGGGTTTCACCTTGCTTTCAATACGGTGTCAGAAAAGGGTGAAAAGGTTTCCCAGGCATTAAATTTGACCTTTGTGGTCCAAAGCGAAACCGGCCCCACATTGGAAGGGGATTATTTGCGCGATCGCGCCTACGAAGAATCTCGCCCCATCATCTCCCGCTTCCGTTTTGACAGCCATACGCGAGAACTACTGATGACCACCAACTACAGCCGGGTGGTATCGGTGGATTCCATCACCTTGATCAATCCAGAAACCCGCATCCGTCGCATTCTCAACTACCTCCGCCCCCCAGCGGGGCAACCCTTAGAAAAGTTGGGCCTAGTCGGGTTTGGCGTTGAACAAAAGATAACCTAAGTCCCAATTCCCCTATTCCCTGCGGAATTGGAACAAATTAAGGTGTATTGATTTCTATAAAGGATACCTACCCCATCCTCGAATCTGGGGAAATCTAGGGTATCTCTTAAAGTAAATACGCCATCACTAGGGAGAGCGCACCAGTGGGTTTGTTTGAGAAAGTTCGAGCCGAATTTATTGACATTATCGAATGGCTCGATCCGTCGCAAGATACCATTGCCTATCGCTTTGAGCGATTTCAAAACGAAATCAAAATGGGGGCGCAGCTAATCGTACGCCCTGGCCAAGTGGCGATTTTAGTGGGCGAGGGGCAAGTGGCCGACGTGTTTGAGCCAGGCCGCCATCGCCTAGAGACCCAAAATATGCCGGTCTTAACCACCCTCATGGGCTGGAAGTACGGCTTTAACTCCCCCTTCAAGGCCGAAGTTTACTTTTTCAACACCAAGATTTTCACCAACCTCAAGTGGGGCACGGCTAATCCCATCACCATCCGAGACCCGGAACTAGGGCCAGTGCGCCTCAGGGCCTACGGCACCTACACCATGCGCGTCAGCGATGCCCGCACCCTACTGGAGCAGCTGATTAGCACCGACGGTCTCTTCCAAACTGACGAGATCAGCGATCACCTGCGCAACATGATCGTGTCCGTCTTTGCCAGTTGGGTGGGCCAAGACCAAACGCCTTTGTTTGACCTGGCCGCCAACTACCAGGCCATGGGGGAGCAGGTCCGTGACGCCATGGGCCCCAATATGGAGCAGTTTGGTCTAGAGCTGCGTCAGCTACTGATTGAAAATATTTCCCTGCCCCCTGAAGTGGAAGCCGCCCTGGACAAGCGGGCATCCATTGGCATCCTGGGCAATCTGCAGCAGTACACCCAATACCAGGCGGCCAATGCCATTGAGCAATCGGCCAAAAATCCTGGTGGCGCTAGCCCCGGCCTAGACCTTGGTGTCGGTATCGCCATGGGGCAACAAATTGCCAACGCCATGAACCCACAGGCCGCCCCCGCAGCGCCCGCCCCTGCCGCGCCGCCCGCTGCACCCGCTACGCCCGCTGCGCCCCCACCGCCCATCCCAGTTGCCGCCTGGTATATCACCCGTAATGGTCAAAATTTCGGCCCCTATCCCACGGAGCAACTCTTAGCCAATGGCTTAACCGCCGAATCGAATGTGTGGAAACAGGGCATGGCCAGCTGGCAACCGGCCAATGTGGTCCCTGAGCTGCAGTCACTGCTAGGCAGCATGCCACCGCCGCCACCGCCAGCGGCTTAAGATGCTTCGTGGCATGGAGGCTGATGCAGCTAAGCCCTGGTGAAATCGCCCCCATTCATGACCCTCATAAATGAGACCACCTCATTTATGAGACCACCTCATTTATGAGACCACCTCATTTATGAGACCACCTCATTTATGAGAC